>JASHSN010000023.1 GCA_030038695.1 Nitrososphaeraceae archaeon | reverse complement strand
GGATTTATCAATACGAGAACCAAATAAAATGTAATAGACTTTTGCATTTACATGCCACGCTTGATAATTCTCAGAGGGCCTATGGGAGCTGGCAAAACTTCTGTTGGAAAATACCTTAAAGAAAAGCTACCAGATTCAGCTGGACTAGATTTAGATAAGAACGCAAATGGTGAAGTTATATCGCTTAACAAAGTATTAGAAAGGGAAAATGTCGTGGGCGAATCATACGATGGTGGCTCACATACAACAAATCCCACATGGATTAACAAATTCAAAGAAAAAGATTACAATATCATTTCAGTTATTCTGAATGCCAAATTTGAAACATGTGCATACAGGGTTGTGGAGATTCGAAAAGACAATGTATCAAGAGATGATGTGTACTCACACTATAATAAATTTCACGAAAATCTTAAATCTGTTTTTAAAGTGAAAGCTGCAATTCCAGAAATATCAATATATACTGATATTAAAGACATATGTGAGATAGGTGATGAAATACTAGATTACATTAAGTGATTCAGTATTTCATAGCAGGTCCTCTCAAATATAGAACTGCAAGAGCGCTCGATAGCAGTAAGTGACAGACAATCTCTGTTTGCTATCAAACAAAACTTTTTTGGAACCATGTTTGTAGATGGACTGGGTTTCATTCTGGCATTTGTTGGTCTAATAAATCCCTTATTGGCTGCCATTATTCGCTCAGAACTATTATCAGTAATTCAGCTAGGCTTATAATTGATAGCAACGCAGGTCAAACCAAACTTAGGAAGTTATAGTAAGACATGATCGATAACATAAAGGTTACATATTGGATAAGATGTCCATTGTTAAAGTCACTATCCGAGATTAAGTATCGGTATTAATATATGACACATCACAAGAAACCAGAAATTTCAAAAAGACTAGCAAGAATCGAAGGTCATCTTAGAGGGATTCAAAGAATGGTTAATGAGGATAAGACCTACGCAGATATAGTACAACAAATCTCAGCAGTGCGCGCGACGCTAGATGGTGTGATAGAAGTTATGGTTAAGGATTTGGTAGAACATTACGTTAGCCAAACTAGAGACGAAAGAGGAAAGGAAGTAGTCATAGAACTAATGGATATAGTATCTAACATTTTTTAGCTTTAGGCTACAATTGCTATACTTGAAAAGAAATTCAAAATCATTCAGGATTTCATTGATTGACTGTCATTAATTAGTAATCAGGCATAATAGTATAGTATTGAAGGGTACGACGCGGAATGGGGAACGCTTCAACAAGCACAGTCATAGTGCTGCACAGCTAGGAGAGGTGTAGTTAAATTAGATTGTCTATTTCAACGATCCGTAAATGGGAAGTACCAGAAACCGATAAGTATATAGCTTTGTGGGTACAACTAGTATGTATGGTAATGCTACCTTGGAATGGGAGATGGTTTGCTGATGAACAAAAAACAGGCTGAACGAATAGCAACGATAGGACTTGCATTTTTGGTAGCAATGTTTTGCTATCAAGCTGTACATGCAATGACGGAAACAGTGGGAGCAAATGGAACGAAGACAGTAACAGGACCTAATAACAAAACGGCAACAATAACAGCACCACCCGGAAGCACTGTCTCAAATGTAACAATAACCCCGCTGCGGCCTATGGTAGATCTAACAGGAACTTGGCATTTTGGTGCTGCAGGAACGATAGCTTTTCAAACGCACTATAAGTGGGGTGGGTCAGCCGGTTTTCCCGTAGACACATTCACTGCTACTATTGGTGATAGAAATTTCAAAGGCTACTGGGATTTTGCTCAATCAATGTCACCGTATAAAGCGTACCTGGAATTATGTGGACATCATGACAAAAAATATGAATGGGTAATTTCAGATTGCACTAAAATGAATGCAACGATAATAAACGACAACTATATCCGACTATCTAATCCTGATGGCCAATCTTTTGTTCTGACACGAAATGGGTAGATGGAAATGAAAGAACCATTGGTTAACGCGAATAAGTTTGCAGCTTTAGGAATACCGGCGTTATTAGCGATAACAGCGCTAACTTCACAATTTGCATTTGCAAACAACATTGGAGGATTCGATTGTTACGGTCAGACAAACTGTGTGAATGGATGTAACACAGCAATAGGGCAAGCGACACAGGATTATAACTACAATCATGGCTACAACTACTATGTATATCATTGGCAGGAATATTGTCTGCCGTATCACAGCTACGATTATTGTAGTGGTTATTGGCACTCGTACAATTATGAGTGGAATAATATAGCACAGCAACAGAATCAACAAAGTAACCAGCAGTCAAACCAACAGATTAACATCTACAACTACGGCAATGGAAATACATTCAACACAGGACAAGGCACAAGTCAAGGTTCAGACCAGGGACAGAACCAATCTCCTTGATTTGGAAGAGGTAATTTGCTAAATGAACAACAAAAGAACTATAGAACGAATAGCAACAATAGCCTTGGCAGCATTCTTGGTAGGATATTTTGGTTACCAAGTTGCATACGGAACAAACGAATCGTCGTACAAATATGGATTCAAAGCCGGAAGGGAAGGGTACGACTGTAGCAATTTTGACAATAGCGACATTGATACGAATTTTTATCTAATAGGTGGTAACCTAAATGCACAAATGGCTTAAGGCAATAGTAGGCGTCTTCACAGGTCTAGTATTGGCAATGGGCTTTGGTACACATGCTTTCGGAATAGCAATGACTGTACTGCCAAACGGGAAAATAATGGTTACTGACATAATACCAGGAACCACAATTTCTAACGCTACAGTAACATACGGACCACATGGCAATGTGAGGGGCGACATACACGTACATATGGGACCACGACCAGCACCAGGCGACAATAGAACATTTACTGAGATTATAACTCCAAGAATAATAAACGAAATGTCTGAAAACACAAACCAAAATGAAACACAACAACAACAGCCATACAACGCAGGAAGCACTGTCAGCAATGTAACCGGAAACGCTACAGAACTAAACGGAACATCTGAGAATGGAAATGAAATGTCTAGTAACACAAACGAAACACAGCCACAGCAACAGCAACAACAGTCATACAACGCAACACAGCTACCACAAATCATTCAGCTTAACAATGGTTCAATTATTGTGAATGGAACGGTGCATACTAAGACGGACTGTTCACGAACCGATCTCACATGAGATGAAAGATACACCTGCGGCTACATTCACGGTTATCTAGATGCGCAGACAGATTGGAATTTGCACCGATTCCCTCCCCAAAGTGGCGGGGATGATTCTTGTCCGCATGCGACAGAACACACATCAGAATACTGTAACGGATATGCCAAGGGGTATACATATGAATGGAATACACTTTACCAAGGGCAACAAACACCACCAACAGGACCAAGCCTAGACACTCTATACAATAAAGGTCTGGCTCTTATCCACCTAGGAAATTATACTGGGGCTATAGAATATTTTGATAGGGCCTTATCTGTAGTTCCTAATGATAAAGATGCGTTATACTATAAAGGCGAGGCTCTTATCGCTTTAGGAAACTACACTGGGGCCATAGTGTATTTCGATAGGGTTTTGACTATAGATCCAAAGGACGTTGCAGCCTTAGATGATAAAGGACTTGCTGTTAATAAACTTGGAAACTACACTGGGGCTATACTCTATTATGATAAAGCTTTGGCAGTAGATCCAAAGCACGAAAATTCGTTATACAATAAAGGCCTCATCCTTCACACCCTAGGAAATGATACTGGAGCGTTAACATACCTTGATAAGGCAATGGCTATAACTCCAAAAGACGAAGATGCATTATATGAGAAAGGCGTTTTTCTGGACAAATTAGGAAATCATACCGGTGCGATTGAATATTTTGATAAAGCGTTGGCTATAAATCCACATGATGTCGATGCGTTAAATAAACAACAAAACACATTGCAGCCTTAGATGATAAAGGTCTAGCCCTTGACGCCTTAGGAAACCATACTGGCGCTATAGAATATTACGATAAAGCGTTGGCTATTAACCCACAATATATTCGTGCTTTAGATAACAAAGGTGCAGCACTTAACAGTCTAGGAAACTATACCGGAGCTATACTATATTATGATAAAGCATTGGCTATAGATCCATATTATGATGACGCATTAAATAGCAAAGGTGGGGCACTTGAGAATTTAGGAAATAATACTGGGGCTATAGTATATTATGACAAAGCATTGGCTATTGACCCACATTATGATCTTGCATTAAATAACAAAGGTGTAGCACTTGGGAATCTAGGAGATTATACCGGAGCTATTGAATATTTTGATAAGG
>JASHSN010000195.1 GCA_030038695.1 Nitrososphaeraceae archaeon | reverse complement strand
TCAGCACCAGAAAATATCCCTACAGCAAGCATGCGGTAATTCTTGTACTCAGACCATATTTGATCCAGTGATGAATAAGAATAGGCATTTGTGAGTTAACTCACATTGTAAAGACTTTACATGCTGCGTCAAACTCTTTATAGTGGGTCTCAATTTGCTGCGGGATTCGAGATCCATCCACGATTTCACCCCCCATTTTTATGATAATATGACCATCTATTTCCTGGGCTTCAATTTCTGGCATATCAAAGATGATTGGTGCTGTATCCTTGATTTCATCCGAGTTTTTGCTGCTGTTCACCTTGGTGTTATAATGCCTTCTTCTTTGTTCGACTATCCGGTTGTTCCGGTTAGTCCGTTGTGTAATCTTCATCATTAGGTATACCTGCACATATTACGTATTTAGCTATTGCTATAGAATCTACTAGTACAACCTGTTATACTGTTATACAGCAGGAGTGTGTAATACTAGCAGGTATTATTCAGTATGCCAACCAAACCAAAAGATGATGGACGTATGGGACGGACAATCAAAATAAGTGACGTCGTGTTTGAGTTACTACGAGATGTTGGAAAAAAGTCCGAGACGTACTCACAAGTGATCGAAAGGATTGCTAAAGAGGCACACTACGAGATAAAGCCGGAGTATGTCAAGAGCTAAACGAACGACGCAGGCAAAAAAAAGGATTGATCTTACAACGCTAGCGTGAGGGCCCACTCCCTAAAGGATATGGACTTCACCTAACCTGCCGGTGGTGATATCACCTCCTCCTTCAAAATGAATATCAGTGAGGGTTTTGTTTTATCCTTCAAGTAAATCTGTATTTTGTAGTCGGTTATCAAGGCATCATCTATCTCGTCGCCAGATATCGTCGGGTAACGGTCTGAGTCGCCACTGTGTATTTGTCTTACGACAACTTCCGGACCACTATAAGCCCAATTGCGTTCGTCTCCAGAGAACATTGCTTCTTCTGTTACCACCTCAATCTGTTTTGGTAATAGTGATAACCGCATACACCGACTAAATGAGGTTTCTCGCCATAGACTTCAATGATTTTGTTTTTATCGCTTCGGACCAAGTCCTTCAACGGTGACTTTGATATGATGAAGACATGGATGCGTCGTTTGTCTTTATGCCATTCAACTCTTGTCCATATTGCTAAACTATCAAGGCCGTAATCATCACCACACCATGTTGGAAATGCTTCGATGGTATCAAAATCTAAACAGTCTAGATAGCGACCAGTATACGGTCCACGATGTAAAAGACCGGTCCTTACAGCGAAACCATGATTGTAGAGTCCTGCTTTTAAATTAGCCTTGTAATCTATTTTAGTATCATCTTCTGTCGACCATTGGGTATGAAATGTCTGTTTATTGACACTATCATACTCGATAATATGAGCACCTGTAGCCTCAGTCCAGAACTCAACCTTTTTTGCTACTATATCAAAAGGGAGTCGACGTTTCGTTTCTTCAACAGTCAACTATAAGTACCTCCTTCTGAATCGAATGAGATGAAGACTTATCTCTAGAACAGAAATGCAGATAAATGGCTAATCCGTATATCATTATGTTCACTTCTTTCTGAAAGGCGGTGAGCAATGTAATTGTGGGCACATGCTGGAAACATGTAACCCACTCGTATCGTGTGGCAACTGCGTGTTCGAAACACGCAACCCACTCCGTTTATTTTTTGATGGTTCATTTCTGAATTAATAACTCCAATCTTCTATTTACTTCAACTTCAACAAATCACGATTTTTATCTACATAGTCTTTAGTTGCTTCAGCAAATATCTGGTACATCTTTATGCCTTTCTCATATGCGATTTTCTTGAGATCCCAATATAGTTCGTCTTTTACCACGTAGTGTGTCTGGATCATACCTTATTATTTCTCCACTCCAGGCATGATATGTTTCTGCATATATTCCACAATAGCTGTTCTAATCAATGACGACAATGTCATTCTTTCTTGAACTGCCAATCTCTGCAAATCTTTCTTGAACTTTATATCAGTCCACCAAGTGATCTGTTTCAGATTATCCGGTTTGTACAACATGTCTATTTACAATCTACTACTATTTAGCTCTTCGCAGTTCTTAAGTCGGAATTAGACTTCTGAGATTCTATCTCTATCTGGTTAGCTCTTCTTCTGAAGGCTAGTTCGCCCAGGAGGCGACAAATGAGGTCTGAAAAACTTTCCTTAAACCTCCCCTCACGGCTCAATTGTTCGTATACGTCTGGACGTAGTAATACACTGCATTTTTTGTTTTGACTCAACTTTATACAATCCATTATATGAATAAGATATAAGGTCTAGAGGGGTTATATCATTTGCGTATGAATTTGCGACTAACTACCGTCATGAGTAAGGAAGCCCGAAGGTTTACTAATTGTGTCCGTAGTACTCGGAGTACCTGGGTATACATATATTCTAAGGTACTCTGCCACCCATATCAGAGCCACAAGATGAGAAACCATCGATCGGTGTAGAATTGAAGGTTTTGGGGGGGGAAGAGTTTTCGTCCAAGTTGTTGTGGGGAATTAACCGGACCAACTCCTGTTGCAGTGAGATTGCAAAATATAGTTGAATTTCGGCCATGGAATATATCTATAGTAGTTGTGAA
>JASHSN010000194.1 GCA_030038695.1 Nitrososphaeraceae archaeon | reverse complement strand
CCACTGAAACCCCGTTCTACATCCAAAAAGCCTGCTGATTGATGTATATGATTATGCTGCAGAGGGTTCGCGCCAGCACTGCTGTCATTGCTAGCAGTGCTGGCATGCTGTGACACGCTACATCAGGCTGTCTGTACGATCGTTTGTGGACTGCCACTCCACAACGTGTAGATAAGTGATGACTTTTATAATTTTCTCACAGCCTTTTGACGACAAAAACAACTCGAAAGATTGCTGCGCTCGTCATCATGAGCTAATCTATTTGAAGGATAGGATAAAACGACAACGCCGTATCCTACCGACTCGACGGTGCAATAGACATGATGGAATGGATGATTGGAAATCTCGTCGCCCCACGTAACCTGTATATACCTTTGTAGTTGGCTTGAGTTCACTGAAGATGACGAATATCTTCTTTTCTAACTCACACCAAACGTTAAGTACGTCCACTATTCCATGGCTAAGGCCGCCTCGCCAACCTCGGTCTGGAAGCCCGCCGCCAGCCAGCTGCTGGGCTATTTACATGTCTGATTGATGAATTGTCAGATCGAAGCCAGCTCAACCAAAAACTATGCAAGGCGAAGCTGCTGTAGGATACCGAACACTCGCTGTCCAAGATCGCTTGAGAAATCTGGGACAAGTGCGGTGGCCAGCGTAACAACTGATGTGGGTTCTCCCCCAAACGCTTCAATTTGTCTGAAGGCTGCCGCTTCCGTTCTCTCCGACAATCCTCCGCAAGCGTCGACCGGGATGAGAACGCGATGACCACAGACGATTGCTGCCGTTGCCGCATGAAGTACGACGGTCTCAGTAGCAAATCCCGAGATGATTAGGCTATTGCGGCTGTTGGCGGCCAAGGCTTCCTTGGTCCCTTCATCTAGGCTCACGCCGGTCCGCAAGAACTGAGGAAGTCCTGTTGTCTCTTTTGCCAACTCGGGAATCAGCTCTGGTGCTCGTCCACCTTCGGGGACAACGCTGAGGATGATCGGGATTTCCAGTAATCTTGCCACTCGCGCAAGCACATTTACCGAAGAAGCCAAAACCAGTACGGGCGTGGTCTTGCTTCGCGCAACGATCTCCACTTGAAGATCCGCAAAAAGAATCTGCACGTCATCTTTGTTCAATTCAGTTGGGTTGTGCATCTCGTTTCTCGGTAATGCTTATCATCCCAGGTTACGGTCCAGAAGTCAGCCACTTGGTTAGATATTCGACAAGTTGTGAGATAGAGTTTTCATTGCCAATAAAGCCAATATACGAGTCCGGTCGCACCAGGATGATCGAAGGCGAATTGCCCAGCTTGTCAGTGAAATGCGTGTGTTCGATAGAGGCATCCACTGGAGAGATCTGATAGATCTCTATAAGATCGCGCCAGGGTGCAAAATTGGCTTCGACTTCGGCATGAACCGCGGGGACCGCAACGTTGACGTAGAGCAACGTGAACTTGGATGGATCGAGTAGACTGAACATCCTGGCGCTGCGAGAATCTTGTTGCCCGCTGTGCGTCTTGTTTTGAACCATGAGCGATATATCGGGCATACGCATTCCTGCCCGAAGCTCCCCGGGATTAGCGTGATTAGCCGATAGTGGGCTCTCGGTATAGTTGACACTAATCTGGCTAATGCGTGTCGCACCTTGTGTTCGCAGATCCGTGGAGAGCATCTGATCGTAGAACGAGCGATCTTCCTTCCCTACTGCATCCGTCAATCGCTCTGTGTTGGCGAGCACGTCTCGAATGACGGGCAAGCGCTCTTCCTCGTACGTTTCGAGCAATGTGGCTGATGCCCTGCCTTGAATCACTAAAGCCAGCTTCCAGCCGAGATTGATCATGTCCTGGATCCCGGTGTTCATCCCTTGTGCTCCTGCAGGACTATGAATGTGGGCGGCGTCTCCTCCCAAGAAGATGCGGTTTGCCTCTAACTCGTTCACCATTCGGCTGTTGATGTGAAACCATGAACTCCAGCCCAGTTCGCGAAATTTCGCCGAAACGTGGGACCGCATATCGTAAATCTTTTGCAATTCCTCCAACCCAGGTCCAGATTCCTTGCTGTTTTGGCTCAGAGGAGTGCTGGCGACCACGCGGAAACGGCTGTTCCCCATCGGGAAGAGACCCAGGAAACCATATTTGGAGGAGAAGACGTGTAAATCGGTTTCGGGCAAGTCACCGTCGATAAATAGATCTCCCAACGCGTAATGCTCTTCACGTGTCTTGCCCTTGAATTCCATTCTTAAGGTGGAGCGAACAATACTGTGCGCCCCTTCCGCATCAATAAGGTATGAAGGTTCAAACTCTTCCAAACGGCCGTCGGAATGACGCAGTGTTGCGGTCAACGAACCACTTAGGTCGGCTTGAGCAAAGGCGGTCAAGGTCACACCCCATTCAATGGCGACTCCCTGGCGGGTGAGACGTTCTCGCAGGATTCGTTCAGTTTCGGCCTCGGAGATACATAAGAGGTAGTGGTAACGAGTATCGATGCCTGAAAACTCCATCCGAAAGAGCAGCTTGCCCTGTCCGTAAAAGCTGGCTGCGATGCCTTTGTTTCCCACTTTTAGCATGGTGTCTGCAAGACCGCGCTGCTCGAACAATTCAAGCGTGCGCGCCTGGACTACGGCTGCGCGGGACGTGGTGACAGGTTCTAGCAACTTGTCAATGAGGCGGACGGTGATACCGAATCTGTTCAACTCGATTGCTGCTGTCATGCCGGTGGGACCGGCCCCAACAATCAAAACTGGCCTTGTAGTAGTCATGTGCCCGTAATGGGCGCGGATTCATAAAAAGTTTCGACAGAGACATTGTAGCCACCTCCGCGTGAAGTCCAAAGAATTGGTCATATTCAGCCAAATCAAAATAAAGTACGACAGCACCAAATACTAAGATGAATATTGTTCTAGTGCACGGAGCATGCGCTGATGGATCTTCATGGAGTAAAGTGATTCCTATCCTTAGGACCGCTGGACATCGTGTCATTGCTGCACAGCTTCCTCTCCATTCTCTGGCAGATGACGTTGCTACGGTAAAGCGTGCAATTGACCTCATTGGCAGACCAGTGACTCTTGTAGGACATTCTTATGGTGGATTTGTAATTACGAACGCTGCATATAACAATCCTAACGTCAAAGGCCTTGTTTACATTGCTGCCCATGCTCCTAATGAAGGCCAATCCTTAGGCAATTTCTTTGATATAAGGAATTTTCTAAAAGATCTGTTGATCATTGACAGCGGAGGATTCGCCTACATAAACCCAGCAATGTTCACTGAGGCCATAGCTCAAGATGTCAATTCAACTGAAGCTGATATCATGGCTGTTGTGCAAAAGCCATTTAATACATCAATACTTGCTGAAAAGTCTGGTCCTCCTGCATGGAAGCAGCTTGCAACATGGTATCAAATATCAGAGAATGATCACAGCATTCCTCCTGATGTAGAACGTATGTTCGCAAAACAAATGAATGCCACTACCGTCTCACTTCCATCTAGCCATGCTTCGCTTGTGTCTCACCCAGATGAGATTGCCAAATTAATTCTAGATGCCGCAAAATAACCCCGTAAGCAGAAAGTGACAGCGTCGGATGAATGAAAATGTAGAGACAGAAAGGAAAAAGGAATAGGAAAATATTTCAAACCTCTTTTCAAATTCCTCCGAACACATATGAAAATTTCATTTTCGATCACCTGTCCGGCTTGCTTTTGATTCCTTAAACTCAACTGCTAATCAGGAACTTCTATAATCATCTCTTTTTCGTGAGCTTCCTTGTGCATGGACTTGAGTGCGCGCGTAATGGCATCCATCATATTGGCTTTCAACTCCCCAAGTGTTTCCCCACTACTTGTTATTCCGGATATCTCCAGACATCGTCCTCTATACCCTCTATAGCCGTCTACTTGCTCCTGTTCCCAAATAACCGTAAAGTTGGCCATTACCCACTATCATTTCGCACATTTTTTATAAGAAGGTTGGCAACTATCGGATCGTGCATTGATGGACCGAAATAAAATGGCACTGAAAAAATATTAGCAAAAAACTGTGGTTATGAATTGGCGATTTGATGTCCGACTCCCACAGTTTATGGAATTAGTAATCCATGTCTACTCTTTGTATCCTCCAGCTCTCTTCTATACTCTTTTGCCATCTTCCTTCCAAGAGTATCTCGATTCTTATACTTCGAGTTCTTGTTTAACTTGATTTATTATCCTCTTTGCAATATTGTTTGAAGTTACATCGATTGTCTCTTCCCCTATTTCGTGATCCGTTGTAGAATTGCTAATCTTTTCAGTTTCGTTCAACTTGTTCAAAGATCTAATTATAGACTTTCGTACGTCTTCTAGTAGCTCTCTAAGAACTTTTTCATCGAGTGCCTTATCGCTACGACTATCTAATTCACTATTATAATATTTCATCCAAGAATAGGTTCGTTGTAAACTTTGGAATAACTCAAACGGAAGGAGTGCATGTTTGCCCGCAAGTATAATTGCGTCCCACATATCTGTAAAGAAAGGCTTAAAATCACTGTACTTGTGTGTTTCATCAATGAAGTTGAGTCTTTTTTGCAGGTCATCTGCTAGATACATTATAATTCGTCCCTTTGTCTTTCTCTCTTC
The DNA here is from genome assembly GCA_030038695.1 of Nitrososphaeraceae archaeon. Lineage (GTDB taxonomy): Archaea > Thermoproteota > Nitrososphaeria > Nitrososphaerales > Nitrososphaeraceae > Nitrosopolaris. The sequence continues at coordinate 5,305 of JASHSN010000194.1, read as the reverse complement.
TATGATTTGTGATCTTCTATGACCCCACTGCTCTAGATAAATTGAACCAACAATTATTCCAGCTAAAAGAATATTTTCTACAATTAGCTGGTCCCAAATTATAGTCATAGTCCATTTTGCCACCCTTTAGACTATCTATAGTAGGTACCTGTATTCTAACTTAGCGGAAAAAACTATAAATCCAGGCACATTTCTCATATTTATTACAAAAAATGGAAATAACTATGTATGAGAATAAGAATATTTGATTATCGTTCTTAGAGTTGCAGCAGAAAATGATATTACAGTCAAAAGACATAGAATTTCTCGCTCTTATTTTTAGTCACGCATGTTCATTAACACCGAAAAATGAATAGTAGAAGGCCTAGTGCCGAAATAGGTTGCTATCCTTGAATTTTGAGAATAGTAATACCGCCTTATTATTCAATGTCATGTCTTGATAAGCAGCAACTGACGGTCGGGGTCGTGGTTGGATTATCACCCTACGCATTTTTTAACGTCATATACATCATATTTGTATAAAGTATACGACCTTTTCTTTATACAAATAATTCTCCGTATAATTACCCCCTGGAAAATAATATCACGAACATACTACTGTAAAGCTTTTGCCTAGGCCCATGACTACGAACAATGCTGTTCACCAAGACGACAACTATCGTTTAACCTGAACGATATCATCGACAAATGTGTTACTATAAATGGGGGGTTCAGGGTACGACTCATTACTAGCAGTTATTAATCAAATGGAATCAAAGAAAGACAAAATGGACATCAAACGAGGCGGTTCGCAGCCCTCAACTAAAGGGCCGGCTGAGTATTTCACCGGCACCGTGCGTATTGATCCTCTGTTTCAGGCAAACGATCCTGGGCGAGCTTTCGGCGCCAGTGTCACCTTTGAGCCTGCCGCCCGTACCGCATGGCACACCCATCCACTAGGCCAGATCCTGATCGTGACGGCTGGTTGCGGCCTAGTACAGTGTTGGGGAGGCCAGATCGAGGAAATTCGTCCTGGTGACGTGGTCCGGATCCCGCCCGGTGAAAAACATTGGCATGGTGCCAGGGCAAGCACGGCCATGACGCATATCGCTATTCAGGAACAGCTCGACGGCAAGATTGTCGACTGGATGGAAAAGGTCACAGATGAACAATATCATGGGTCGTTAACATAACAAGCGATGGAAGTAGTTGCAAATAAAGCCAAAATAAGTGAAAAAACAAAACGTCATGCAATCAATCTTATGAATAAAGTTATCGAAAATGAAATTTCAGCGGGTAAATCTTGCTGATGCGTCAAAAGTGACATGACATGACGCTTAGAACCATATTAAGGGTCTAATGGACCGTGCAATGTTACTAGAGTCTAAATTATCTATCACGAACTAAAACTTAACTGAATATGTTCAATAGTTGGTATTACTTTGTTTTTAGAGTAGAAAAATCTCCTCTTTGCATGTGCTCTGTAAGTATATGACGCTCCATATCGCCCAAGCTGTCTGCGAATTTTTTTCCGCACAGTTTGCATCCGTATTCCTGTGAGCCATTGATACACATAACTAATAACTTCTGATTGTATGTGATAAAGTTTTTGAGGCTACCAGATACCGATCAAATATTCGCTATGTTATTGTGCGTAAGTTATTTCTCTAAAATGTCGAAAAGAGCTATCCTTACAGACGAAATCCCTGTCCGGAATGGGAATGCTCCATTGGGCTGATCTGTGATCGGATTTATCCACTCATAGAACGCATGTTTGTGTTGATGAGTATCCGGTGCAATTTTAGATAGTAAAATATTACATTCTTCGAATCGATTGAATCTGCTCCTTGCCATCATCTCTATCCCAGTAATCCATGGCCAAAATGTGCGATTGTGGTACTCGTACGGTTTCAAGATCCAAGGACCAGTGGCTCTTAATTCGACTTCTGTTACCAAAGGCCAACTATCTTTCCACAGCCTACTTCTCATCTCATTAAGCGTCATGATTGCCCTTACGTACGCTCGCTGAATACTCTGTTTTTCGCTTTCTTTCTTGTCTTGCCAATTCGTTATCATATTATGAGTGATTGCAACTAAATACAAGGATACATCTTGGGTTAGCATTCTATATGGCCATTCATGACTCTCTTGAAGATCAACGTAGCTTCTATCGTTGTCTGACCATAACTTTTCTTCGACAGCTTGGATTGTTTCCATGATTAATGCCATCAATTTTTTAGCATCTCTTTCCCTTCTTACCTTTATCAAAAGAGCAGTAAAGTCAATTAAAGCTAACAACCAGCAAGCTTGGCTATACACAATTTTGCCGGATCTAAGAATGGTATCCATCCAATCTTCGTTGTGATTCTGTTCCAATAATCCGTCCTTGTCTTTATCACGGCTAATCAGATAGCAAACTGCTTTGAGCATTTTGGGGATAACGAAATCGCTAACTTTCGATGGGTCTGTTATTCCAACTTTTGATAGTAAGGCAGATACATAATTTGAGGAATGTTCGGCAGCTATAACTGGCCGTTCTGGTAAATGTCTAACAGGGGACTCTTCCTCTTCGTTTAGAGTTCTAACTAGAATCCAGGACGTCGCTGAAAGCATCAAAGCTGTAGAGTCTATGTCAGGATTCTGTCCATAGACTTCAGAGAAACCATCATGATATATTGTGGTTGGTAGAGCTCCTTCAAACTCTTTTAGTTTATCTTCATTTGCTACTTCGGATGAAAAATTCATCTCTGGTGACCCTCTGCCATAAACTAACTTTTCTTCCTTTTTCGCTTCTATTTGATGAGACCATATAAAATAAATCTGCCGCAATACTCCTTCGACGTTACCTGATAGGAACCAATCTTTGAGAATGTAGGATGCATCCCTAGACCATATTGCTTGATAAAAGCCCCCTGGATCTAGTCCTTGGAGAACATACTCTTGTGTTTCTAGGATAAACTTATTCGCCCTGCTGGCGAATGTTTTCCATGATTTGGATGACGGATGGTGGCCTATGGGATTTGTACCCCCCTCTAACGATAAGTAAATTTGCCCTGATATCAATATAATCGATATATAACTCCTTCACTGTTATGACTACCAGTATAGAGAAGATAATGAGAAAAGTTATGATTTGGTTTTAGCTTGAAAACTGAACACTGGCTTTTGGATCAAACTTACGCGATTATTACAGAGAAAAGCCATAGCAAGAACTTCTAATCAAAGCTGCAAAGGAATGGCTGTGTGCGTTCTGAACTGTGTTAAAACGTATCTTGTGGTTACCTTGATCTCAGAGTAAGTTGTGTATGTGAGTTGTTCGTTTATCAAAAACATCAAACCCATGTATCTTCACAACACCAACAACTCACCCCTATGTTCACTATTATGAAATGATTCTGTTATTGGTATTTGTCAGATTTATACTACTAGAATCATCTTTGAAGATCACATCAGAGGTTTGGGTAAGAGAAGAGTGTAAGGATATTCCAAATGAGATTCACAGAGTGTCACAAAAATATAAAATACCGTTAATATAAACTGACTTTCATGCTAAATGGCTGTTGCCATCTCTCTTTTTTACAACCGACTGCGGATACCTCTTCACTCTGGATGATTAGTCAACTCAAAAGCTGTAAGATGTGGATATCCTGTCGTCATTGTCTTGGGAAGACTGGGACGCTGGGGAGTCTAAAAGACAAAACCGTCATATTTGTAGATCGATTGAACTCTGCAAAGGCAATCAAACAAAGTGCTTACTTGGGAGAGGACCTAAGGTTGATGCCTCCGGATGACAGCTAAAAACTATGTCGGAGATTATGGAGAACTATAAATGAAATGCAGAGGATGTAGGAGTGAATTACTCGTATCCTCTAGTAAAGCATTGGATTTGGGTAAGCTTGCCGTAATAAAATTCAAATCATCTCCTGACGAAAAAGATGACTATGCAGACCTATCATTGATAGAATGTCAGAATTGCCATCTGGTACAGCTCAGTAATACCACTCAATTCTCAGAATTTCATTACTTGAATGGTGTCAATCAGTCAACGAACGACGCTCTCTTTGATGTGGTCAAAGATATCGAATCTAGAATAGATTTGAAACCCGGCGACATAGTAGTGGATATCGGGTCGAATGATGGACTCTTATTGTCGTATTACAGACATTATGTAAAGACAGTAGGCTTTGAACCTCCCAATAATATTCTGGAAAAATACGCGCCAAGTAGGGGTTATTTCAGTGCTAAAGAATATTGGAATTCTATACACCCTAAAAAATCAAAGGCCAAAGTCATCACAGCAATTGACATGTTCTGCTATTTGGATGACCCAAACAGCTTTTGCAAGGATATCCACGAAATTCTAGACGATGATGGAATATTTGTCATACAGATGAATGACTTGGATTCAATGATTCAAAATTACAGTATTGACAACATATGTTTCGCTCCGACTACATATATCCAAGGACCATGCTTGCCAATTTCAGATATCAAAACTGGCGATGAGGTGACATCATACGACGGTGATAAAGTGAAAGTGGTAAAGACGATGAAAAGAGAATACAAAGGACAGCTTTGTGAAATCAATGCATGTTATCTAGAAAAGATAACATGTACCCCGGAACATCCTATCCTAATCGCCAAGAAAGATTGGTTTAGATTCAATTCCGGACTATTTCGAGATCACACAGGCCAACATAAACTGGGATGGGTGACTGCACAAAATATCAAACGCCATGACCTTTTGGTCGTTCCACGATTGAAGAAACAGCATAGTCTGCAATCCATAGATTTGACAGAATTCAATAAGGTTAATTCCCACGGATATCGACATGGTTTAGTTAGTCTGGTATTGAATGAAGATATCGCTTGGCTGATGGGGATATACGTCGCCACAGGTCATACCAACATGTTAGCACAGGGCGAGGTAATACTGAATTATTCAATTCATAAAGATGAAATAGAAATAGCAGAAAAGATAACGCGTATAATGAAATCAATTGGCGCCACGTTGTCTAAGCCACAAGCAAGAGAAGACGTTAATGCTACCTATTCTGCGGTATCATGTACATCCATTGGTCGTGCTTTCGCTAAGTGGTTCGGAAAGAATGCTTTAGAAAAACAGATACCAGACTTTATCCTATATGCTTCGGAAAGCATAAGATCAGCGTTCATTAGGGGATTGTTCGTAGATGACGAGTGGCATACTCAGAATCAAATGAATTTACGTACATCATCTCCTAAATTAATACGTCAGACACAGCTTCTAGCAGCAGCCCTAGGGATTATGATAGATATAAGTATGTCAGAACCGGAGGAGCATTTG
>JASHSN010000022.1 GCA_030038695.1 Nitrososphaeraceae archaeon | reverse complement strand
TCGCTGAGTATTATAGAACTAAACGTTTCAGATTGGATATAACAAATTATCTGTTGCGAAGTATAACTTAACGGAATTATGTTAAATGGTATAGCTCTCTTTTTTGTTCAACAGATCTTCCTTGGCTTATAGTAATCTGTATCACCGGCATAATTGTTAAACATCCACACATTTATTTATGGTTTCGATACAGTCTAACTCACTTTCAATAGAATCCTTCCATCTCTTTCCTTAGCAAATAGTGCTTCTAGGGCCTCTTTAGCCTCATCAAGCGTGAATATTTTCCACACCCTAGTCTTTAATTCTTTGGACATATCTATGACTTCTGTCATTTCTTTTCTAGTGCCACCGGTAGAACCAATTAATTTTATTTGCTTTGAGTAAAGTGATTGAACATTTAATTTCGCATCTGCACCTGTTAGACCTCCAAATGTCACCCATCTCCCATTAAGGCCAACAGATGCAAAACTATTTTCCCACGTTTTTACTCCTAGGGAATTTAAGACAACATCTGCCATTTTGCCTTGGGTTAATTCATTAACTTTCTCTGCCACTCTATCATATTCAGTTATAATATAATCGGCCCCAAAATCTTTTATCCAATTATCTTTAGAGACTGCGATAACCTTCGCTCCCATCTTCTTTCCAAACTGTGTAGCCATCATGCCTGTATTTCCTGATGCGCCAAAGATTACCAAGAACTCATCTATCGTTAATGCAGCTCGTTTTAATGTGTGATACGGTGTCAGAGTAGTTACAGGTATACTCGCTGCTAACTCCCATTGCATTTCGTCGGGTATTTTAAAGAGATTCTTCTCCGGAACAGCCATAAATTCTGCAAAACCTCCATTAGTAGCAACACCTATCAGTTGGCCACCTCCGTTCCTACATAACATCTCATCTCCACCCATGCATATATCACATATTCCATCAAATACCTTGTTATACACGATCACTCTATCGCCTCTCTTTAAACTCATCACATGCTGTCCGACTTCTTCTACCACTCCGCTTGTCTCAGCCCCTGGTATATGGGGTAACGGTTTAATCTCCGGTGTACCACTTACTGTAATATGATCTACTGGATTTACACCTGCCATCTTAACTCTTATCAACACGTCATGATCTGTTATTTTTGGTAATTCTACATCATCTTTTATCTTTAAATTCTCTAAGCCGGGTTTATCAAAAATGGCTGCCTTCATCGGCGTACCATTATCTTCATTGTATTTAACTTAATCCGTATTATGGAAGGCAAGCTTCAATAACTAACAGTGCCTTTGGTGCCGTGTACCCACGTATGGACGACAATCCACTGTGCGACACTGCAGGGTATGCTCCCTTTGGCTTCGGATACCGCCGTTGCGCAGGTGAGTTCCTTACCGTTGGTTTCTTCAAACTTTTGATGGCTGCTCTAAGTCTGCAAATATGCTCTCTGATTCTAGGATGAAGGCTTTGATCGGCAGCTCGTCTAGTTTCACATCTCCAATTCTGTTTAAAACCTTCACTATTACATCAAAAATATATCCTAGTAGGTACGGCAGTATTTATTCTAAGTCTCTGTATAGACTTTTAGCTTCCTTCTTTGTCGTTTATCAATCGGTTTAAGCTGAATATTTAATATTCTATCCAAGAGATCTGCCCTGGTAGCAGCTACGTTAATGCCATTGTATCCAACTGCTCTCTTCATATTGTAAATAAAATCTTCGTCATTTGTATAGAGACCTCTCTTTGTAAAACCGCTTCCTGTCACACCTTCCCATTAACTAATACCTCAGCATACTGATATTTGTCTACCGCTTTGAATACTATCTTTTATCTTTAAACTTAATATTTCATGTGGTCTGGCAGAAAGGTCTCTAGCCATTGTATGATAACACCTATCACGTTTGTTTGTAACCCACTTCAGAAAAAGCAAATCATCTTCTTGTGTCCACAAATCTGTCGGTTTGTAGCAACTAATCTCTTTCCTTTTTAATTTGGGAATTCTCAATATACATTCAGGCCTATTTTCTTCTAACGATAGCTCGTTCCTTCTCTTAGGAGAAGCAACATTAGGATAATATAGCCATTTAAAGAAGCGCATCAATGTTATGCGCTTTAAATTGTAACTACCTATCCATTTGTGTAGGGGATCTTTGTTCTCAGGTTTACGGCATTTATCCAAATAGACTAGAATATCATCTCTTGTCATATCAACAAAGTGCCTTTCTATGCCTATAACCCTAGATAGTTCTGATAAAAACTGGATGGTGTATTCTATATAATATAATTCGGCCGTGGATTGATCTCTCTTTTCATAGCTATAATATAATCGGCAATCGCTAATGCATTTTCTTTGGATAATTTATCCCTTAATGTGGATTCGGAATACTTCGTCATGAAACCGTCAGTTGCTAAAATAATCTTTTTCTCTAACAAATCCGACTCACGGATATGTGTAGCTGCTCCCGCTCGATTTCCAGAATATCCAGACACAAATGAACATTTACGAATATCCATTAATAATAATATCTATGAGACTATATTATCAGGTAGTAAACGTGACAAAGTAATACACCATCGGTGGTATTGACCAAATTATACGATGTTTTCACACAGACCAATACTATCATATTAAGCCAGAAAAAATCATATTAAGGTCTCGGAATAAAATTGCAAGAGATAAAAACGAGCAAGTACGAAAACATCATACGGATCATACAACAAGAGAGGGACAAGTACAAGTTCATAAAATCTAAATATTCTGATGGAAAAAACGGTCGATGTACGCTTGGTCTTTTACATTCCTCTATGGGTTGGGACGGTAAAGATCTTAGTACACGACGTAGTCTACGGCATCTCATAAACAATTTCGAAATACGTGACATAGCAAATATTGCGGAGGTAAACGACCAGTGTAATAGTTTCGACGAAGTAATGGAAAAGTTAAGCAATGTGTAGCAAATATCCCAAAGTTCAATCAGCACCAATACGTACGGTTTTGGCAGCATATCTTATCCATTCATGAAAAGTAAGGAGAAGCTATTAAAATAAGAC
>JASHSN010000193.1 GCA_030038695.1 Nitrososphaeraceae archaeon | reverse complement strand
CGATGCGATAACCGCGTTTTTAGGTGTATCCTTTGCAATCCAATTTAATGCGTTTATCCAGTCGTTAGTCTGGAGTCTATACCCTGTCCCTCCGTTGGCAATAGATGGTGGGATATCTGCAGAGCTCAACCAGTTGGAGTTGGGAGGGTATACCATGGGAATACACAGCATAAATATTATCAAAACAACATATGCCGTTATCACCCATCGACTTTTTACGGGTAGGACCTTTGACCCTTCAACAACTTTTTTCCTTGTCTTTTTCGTTGACGTTAATATAGATGATACAGAAGAAGATGAGGATTCTCGATTTAGATAGGTTCGCGTTATCTCATAGAGCCCTAGTCCTGCTAGCACAATAATGCCGATCGACGCAAAGACTAAGAGTCTTGCAAACGTAGCACTGACGTAGATTGATGTAAGACCTAGAATCAGTGCAAATATTGACATTTCATCTCTACGTCTAAATGCTACCCATGCGCCTAGTCCAGCGAACATCAGTAGGACAGAGTAATTTGTAAAATAGTCCACCAGTGTGGGTGTAAAATGTTCAGCGACAGATGCAACTAGCTGGTTCTCAGTAGATAGAAAAGGATTAATCGCGTTAAGGTATCTAAAAGATGAATGATGATATGCTCCAGCTCCGATGAATCCTATTCCAACCGCAATAAACGCAATCAAAAGAAAAAGCGTGTTTCGAATTGCCTTTCTGGGTTCGCTGAATTTTTTCACAAAGTGAGCTATAACCAGAAATGATGTGCCACCCATCAATACAATACCTGCTAAACCAACGACAAAGGAGATTCCAGGTCTCGGGAAGGCTCCTGCACATAAGATCGTGAACACAGTAAATACAATGGCAACGTACATCGGTATTGTGGTCTCTTTTCTGAAGAATGGTAAGGCAACGAAGAATATCGAAATGGGGATACTGAAATACTGCACTCCTCCCCATGATGCATTCGCTAACCCCAACAGGAGTCCTCCAGCAATTGCTTTTAGAATAGCATACTTGACTTCTTTATGTTTGATCGCGGAGAGAAACAGATACACTGCTAATAAAGCAAAAAATAGTCCCAGAGGCTCTGACTTGAACCACCCCAAGTTACCTCTTTCAATAATTGCTGGGCTAAATGCAAATAAAAGCGCTGAAAACATACCTGCAGTAGTACCACGGAGCGTCCTGACAATAGCAAACACTACCGTGGTAGTCAACGAACCCAGGACTACTGGTAGCATAATTGTAAAGTCTAAAAGCGAGCTGCCTGCGCCAAAAATCTTGTAGAGGAAAGCAGCTACGATGTGAAGTCCTGATTGTGACGTTGCAGGAACATCTCTCCCTTCAGGATACCATGACAATGTATCGTGCCACTTAAAGTAGGCATTGAGACCATGATCTACTATATACTTGGTAGCGCGATAGTCAAAGTAAGGATCAAATTCATTAAGATAAAATCCATATTTTGAGGGGTAAGATCGCATAATAAAAGCAGAAGTAAAAGCAAGAGCCAATACCCCAATGACTATTAGATCTCTTAGCCGAAGTTCAAACCGACCGGTCGTTAGAATGGTCTTACCACCTTCAAGCATTAATGGATGTTAATCGGATCACCCTTTTTTTAAGGTACTGCTGTGTGACGTTGAGAGGCAACGGCTCAGAGGAAAGTATACTACAGCAATATTTTCTAATGAAATAAATTCACATAATGCAATTGAGAAAAGAAGGGGTGCGTGACAGTGTACACACACTTTCAACGCGCTTAACGATCGTATGAGTTCCTTATTTCTTGGTCTTTGCCCCTTTCTTTGCAGACTTAGTTGCTTTTTTCTTTGCGGCCATTCTTCTTTATATAGAAAAAGGTGCGTATATAAGTTTTTTAATTATAAAAATAAAAAAGATAGACCTTGTTTTTGGATCATAGAATATTCCTCATGCTAATCCCGTTTTAGTATTTTCGTCTCACATACTCTGACGAGGTCCCTAAAAGTTTCTGCATCTTTTTCATTTCCTACTATAGCTCCATAGTGCATAGGTATTACAAGTTTTTTCGGTCTGATAAGTTCATTTGTTGCTTGCGCAGCCTCTTTCGCTGTCATCACATAAGTCCCAGAAACCGGCACAAATGCTATATCCGGCTCAAGAGATTCCATTTCAGGAATGATATCAGTATCTCCTGCATGATATATGCGCTGATTATTTAGTGTAAAAACGAAACCAACCTTTTCATCCTCTTTCGGATGAAATTTCTTATTATTGTTATAGGCAGAAACGATTTCGAGGTGGATGTCCTCGATGGTTAATTTATCGTTAGGTTTTACTCCAATGAAATCTTTTAATTCGAGCTGTCTTGATTGCTCAGTGCATTCCTTTGCGCCAACCATTTTCGTTTGATTATTTATGACATGTTTCAAATCGTCAATACTCATATGATCAAAATGATTGTGAGAAATGAGAACTAAGTCTGCATCATTTACGTTGTGATGCTCGGTGGTCAGCTGATAAGGGTCTATGTATATTATCTTCTTTCTGTCCTTATTATTATTTCCGATGATTCGATACCCATCGTGTCCGGTCCAATAAATCTCAACACCATTATAAGATATCATGCACCTTTTTAGGAGAATGTAACTACTTAAATTTTTTAAATTCTTTCTTGAACGATAGGACTTACAACTGTCAATTTGTTATTGCTTAGCGTGATTACTAAAATGTTATTTACTAGAAGTCTCTTCTTTAAATTCCTGTCGATGGTGGCAGCGGCGCAATTGTGACTCATAGCATAATCAAATATAGCGTCGTCTACATGCTGAAAATTTGCAGCTTGAACTACTTTTGACTTGGCTCTTGTAATATCGATTGCAGTTTTTGCTATCATAGCCTTTTTTGGACCCGAAGTTTGCTCTAAGTGTTTCAACTCTTCAATCACAATATCAGGAACCAAAAAATTGATGTTGCCGATCTCCTTCTCAACCTTGTCTGTGCATTTTATAGGAACCGACACAAGCACCATTAAAAAACTAGTATCACAAATTACATCCATGTATCGACATTGTTATCTTTTAGGCTGTCCATATTTTAAACAAACTAGCGATCAGGGACATATATTCAGACGTTGTCAATATACAAATTATAATAATTGAAAGAATAGAGTGAGGTGTGATATCGTATAGAGGCATAGTCCTGGAATCGAGCCGCTGCTGGTTACGCAGTCACCGAAGAGCGATAATCAGACGAAGTGCAAGAAGTTCATATTGCTACGCCTGCACCAATTAATCTCCACCTATCAGTGATTCTTCTACTAATTGCAACCCGGCTACGAGGCATCATACAGACAGGCTTTCTAAGTTTTACCTCTATCTTACCATCCCTGGAACTCATAACTGTTCCTAATGTGGCAGCGGTTCCGATATTCAGGCGAAGCGGTTCCTTAACCTTGATTGGTTCTACTTTAACCATGTCTTGTGTACCAACAGCCGTATCAAAAAGGTGTACTTCGACAAGGATATCGTAAACATCATCAGGAAGAACATCTGGCCGTCCAACTACTGATCCAATAAGGGAGTCGCTCTTAACGAAAGTTGGATCTAACTTGGTCCCAATAGCAACAAGTCCTCCAGGCCTTACCTTTTCTACAAGACCCGCTCCTGTTCCAAGTGTGGATATTGTCGAATTAATTGGTTCGTATTTACCTTTCTTCTCATCTAAAAAACCTGGACGAATCTGGATCTCATCTTCGAGTTTGAATTCTCCTTGAATTAACGCACCACCAATAACTCCACCTTTGACTTGCTTTATCGGAATGCCTGGTTTGTTAACATCAAACGAGCGCAATACATGCATTACCGCTGTGGCATCTTTCTTCCTAGGCGGAGTCATGATATTATTTTCGATAGCTTCTATCAAGGCATCGATATTGATTTTGTGCTGCGCAGATACAGGGATTACTGGAGCCCCTTCAGCAACGCTGCCTTTTACGAAGGATTTTATTTCTTTATAGTTTTTCATGGCTTCGTCATAATCTGTCAAATCAACCTTGTTTTGAACTATCACAACCTGCTGGATGCCCAACACTTGCAAAGCAAGAAGATGTTCTCTTGTTTGCGGTTGAGGTACTTTTTCATTTGCTGCAACTACAAGAATAGTCCCATCCATTAGAGCGGATCCTGAGAGCATATTTGCCATCAAACTTTCATGACCTGGAGAGTCAACGAAACTTACCACACGAGATAGTTCACCTTGTTTACCGCAGTTCGTGCAAGTAGGGCTTGTGGAATAGCAAAGAGGAGGAGGACACGCTAGACATTTGTAAAAAGCCGCGTCAGCATACCCCACCTTAATCGTAATGCCTCTTCTTAATTCTTCACTGTGTGCACTGGTCCAAACACCGGTAATCGCTTCTATTAGAGTTGTTTTACCGTGGTCTACGTGACCAGCCGTACCTATATTGATATTAGGTTGATATCCATATTCTTTGATGTACCAATCTGGCAATGTGTCCTTCCAGTGCAACGAGGATCCTAGAATTGTTGAGAAATATAAGGGTTAATTACCCTGCTAATTTATTCAGTAACCTGGGATCACAATGCACATTACCTGACGTAAGGTATAAAGGAAAACTACCTAGTGATCGACTGATGTTCTTCCTGAGAAGATTTTTCTTGCGAAGCTTTCTCCAATATGCAGTTTAATTGATAGATCTCCTCGGTGATTGTGTTACCTCTGACAAGTTTTCTCACCCGAGCTCCTTGACCTACACTTTGCATTCCTACACCACGCGAAAGTAATACGTATTTCTTTACTCCGCCATGAACGTCTTGACGCATAGGTGTACCTGACTTGTCGCTGCCTCCAGTGATTTTTATCTTTCCTTCGGTCAAACCAACGACCGAAGAATCCAGAGTATCACCTATCCTTGATCCCAACAATGGCTGGGCTGCCCTGTCCCTGAGTTCTTGTGATACACTCTTTCCAGTTGCATCAGAGATGACAAGCTTGAAGTGAGCCAATTTACTAACCAACAGGAATTGAATGCAATTAATTAATCTTTGGGCAAGATATTAAAACAAGTTATGCACGATTAAGGGCGTTGTCTGAAATAATTGAAGGCCAAACACCAAAGAAAGTAGAGTGCCCTCGTTGTCGATTCAACATGACCAGTATACAAGCGTGCCATCTTAGGTGTAACAATTGTGGGGCTGAGCTAACATGTTCAGATAAGGGGGGTTTCTGGTAGGATGTTTTCCTTGGTGTAAGTTCTAGGTCAAAAAGGCCTCTTACCGGAATTTGTTTGGAAGTCATCTGTCATCGCTGTCGCTCGCTCTTTCATTATTTCTATATATACATCATATTGAGCATGAAATCCACAAAAGCTACAATTAACTTCATTTGAGTCATCGTCCAAGACTGCCTTCCGCCCACATTCTGGACATTTCGCCTCTAGAACCATGACTCTCCCTCCATAAATAATAATGTCAGATATTTGAATTC
>JASHSN010000192.1 GCA_030038695.1 Nitrososphaeraceae archaeon | reverse complement strand
GTTCAGATTTTGCCACATCTGGTTCGGACGGCTGATTGAGGTATTTTTTACCGTTTTCGTATCCGCAGCAGGCAAACAGTCCTGATTCCTTTGTCCAATTTTTACTAATTATTTGAGGCTGGGGCATTATTTATGTCTCTAGAGGTCCTATACTCGCTTGAAAACAACATGACGCGAGTCTTAACTTGTTTGGGTATGATGTCATTGTTACTATTGACATTTACTGTTTCATCGAATGGATATCACAAAGCATATGCGAGAGGAGTCTTGGATGCCTTGGGTACGAAAATTAGGGAGTCGATAAATAATCAGATAACGGAAGAACTGTCTGGTTCCGCTGGACCGAATCCCTCAAGTTCTGGGTCTTCACCTCCATCTTCACCTCTATCTCCCAGTTCAGGTTCTTCAGGATTGACAACACACATAACAGTTCCTACTATTCTAACTTTAGAAGTGGCTAAAGCCCGCTCTCCCATTCCCCTAATCAGGGCGTTTGGTTTTCTAACGACTGACGACGGGAAAGGAATTGCTGGAGCCCCGATAACTTTCAATGGTACAGATTCTGCCGGTAATACACGTGTTATCACTACACTCACCGGCATGCCTATCACGATTAATACATCCTCTTCTCCACCAGTCGGTTTCTACGGCTTTCCCTTCATCAATGACCAACTGTCCGGCTTTGTTTCTATTACAGCACACTTCGCTGGCCAATCAATTGAGATATGATTGATCGGAGGAGATAATAAACCATCAAACTCAGCACCGGCACAAATTCCCTAACAGTGGTTGGGTACATTACCGCAGCAGCAGCTAGAATTCCGAGACCAATGCTAATATTCCTTCATCAGGGGATGAGTGATTGTTCAAGTCTTGGAGACTTGATATACAATTAGATCATATTGAAACAAGAAGAGATGGCTAAGTCTAGGCACAGTACCTCAGACAACCTTGACAGGTACAACGGTCTGTGTTACACCAATATATGACGGTCATCATCACCGTTAGTTATCTAGATTGATCCATCGATAATGAGTCTGACTAGTCAGCCTTGAGCATTTCAGCAGTTTTTTCAAGCTCTTGTTTACTTCTTCTATAGTAAAATGCACTGCCAAATACTACTGCCGCAGCTAACGCAATTGCAAGCCATGCAAATGAATCAAAGCGAGGAGGAGGTTGTTGCATATTATTATTGGCGTTCGCAGCCTGATTAATTGCAACAGTACTTTGTGGTGCAGAAGGAGCATTAGTCACAGTGTGGGTAAACTCATAGTACAGATCAATATCTTGGAGCCTTTGAGCAGACAGCGCCATGTCCCATTCACCAGGCTGGCTGATATAACCGCCGGTAACTGAAAATACTCCTGGTCTTATCTTTTGAAGATTAGCTACCTCATTAGTGATATCAGCAACCGCATTGTTAAATACTATCTCTGCGCTAGTTACTTTGGTATATGGTTTGCCAGCCGCGTCTGTGAATGTAACCTTAAATGTATTAAATCCTGCATAGGATGGATTGATCTCTATCTTTGTGTTTACATTCATTATTTTTGTCTGAACTACGTATGTGCTGTTTTTCACAGGTGTCATAGACATGCCGGACATAGACGTAGTTGAAGCAGAGGAAGATGACATTGAGCCCATAGCCATATTCATAGTCGGAGGTTGACTTATAGTAAGAATAGATGCAGCAGCTAATACCGCCATTGCGACTAACGACTCTATTTTGATTGTTTTACCAAATTTCGAGGGTATATCTTTATAATTAGCAAAGTTGTCCTTTTTCTTTGGATCATTTTGTAAAGTTTGAGATGTCGATGTCTGACCAAGATTTCTTTTATCAACCCCACCTTGTCCTCTGGAGATGGATTTTCCTATGCTTGCTACTAACACTGCGTTCTTATGAAGTCTAAGTTGATGATATACGCCCAACAGAACAAGAGGGAGTGCTAATGATAGTTTGATTATCAAAATGTTACCATAAGAGGAATCGAAGAGTGCATCGAGACTATGGAGTTGAATCCATGCCATGTATAGACCACTTACACCTATTACTCCAAGCGAGATAGTAGCCAAGATCGAAAACCTAGGAAGTAGTAAAGCCAAATAATATACAAATATTGATCGATTCTTGTCTTTATCTGATAGATTACTACTTTTACTTCCTGTCATCGTAGTATTGTCAGCAGCATAGGAAATAGTATGTGTTTCTGCCCTTGATCTTATTGCGCTTAGAAGTACAGTAGATGTGTAAAACAACCCCCCGATCCATATTGAGACTGCCATGAAGTGTAACCAATCAAGAGATATCCCAAGAGAGGGAAGAAAACTCACGCCAGCGTTATGGCTAGTAATGCTGTTTGAAAATATACTTATTGAACCTGCAATCAAAGCAACATAAAGAAGTGGGGTTGCTAAATTAGTTCTATTAGTCTTATATGTATTGCCTTGCCCTCTTTCAGGATTATTATGGCTAGAGGGTTCCAATCTCCACATATTCCTTTTTGTGATAAAGTAATAGCTAACCACTGATGCAATAACTACAATAGATGTTATGCTTCTCATTATCCATTGTGTTCCTGTTGCACCAGATATTTGAGACTCAAAAACTGACCAGAACTGAGCAGTATTGTGAGGCGATAGTTCTGAAATTTGTAATAATAAATATGAACTGCCTGCAGCTAAAATAGCTATAGAGGCGGCCATGAGTAGAATAAAAAATCTTCGAAGCCAGGGTATGTTAGCTCTTAGAAGCCACGGTAGATTCGATTTATCGTAACCAAACCCATAGCGAACAACTCTTTTTTCTTCTATCTTACTACCAAAATTCTGCCATAAAAACAGATGGGAAAATATGCCACCGACAACTGCTACTTGAGCTACTATAACGGGCCATTTTACCAATCCATCTAGAGGTGAAGTTACCGATTGCACGGTTGATGCTTGTTGTAATGCTTTCCCACTTGATGCAACAGCACCTGGCATGACATTCCCTATTCCAAATACCCACGATCCTTTAGCTATATGTCCGTCATCGAGGGATTGAGTCTCCCATTCGACAGTATACATGCCGTCTGTTAGTTTCTTTGTATCCAAAGTAGTCATCGCCTCTCTAGCGCCATGGCCAGGCAAGACTTTAAAATCTCCATTACTCACTTGTTCATTTTTTGAATTCATAACCGTGAGGCTGCTCACCGTAGATGATGGTCTTTCAGAAAAATCAACTAAGTGAAGTGTCTGAATTTATGTCGTTATTTGTTCGTTACATAACCTAGATTCAGAAATAGTTAAAGCTTAGCAAAGGAGATATTCTCATTCTGTGAATCATCCTTCCAGACTCAAACTTACCATAGTACAGAAGAACAAATTAAAAGGATTTATGAGGAATACTAACAACAAAAAGGAATAC
>JASHSN010000191.1 GCA_030038695.1 Nitrososphaeraceae archaeon | reverse complement strand
AAGGGCTTCCGGATAGAGTTCATGCTCTGCTTTTAATATTCTTGCTGCTAACAATTCTTCTGTATCGGAAGCAAGCACGGGCACTGCCCTTTGGAGTATTATAGGTCCCGTATCGACCCCTTCATCCACAAAATGAACAGTGCATCCGCTTACTTTTACGCCGTATTCTAAAGCCTGTTTCTGTGCGTGCAGGCCCTGAAAGGAAGGTAGAAGGGCTGGGTGTATATTCATAATACGCCTCTTATAGGTGCAAACAAATTGAGGGCTCAGTATGCGATTAAATCCTGCAAGACAAATCACACCTTCTTCTCTATTGACGCCGTATTCTTCCAACAGAGGGACCAATCTTTGATCGTAGGCCCAGCCCTTATAGCCACGATCCATCAGAGTCTTAGTCGCTACTCCAAATTTTTCTGAAGCAATTTTGAGACCAGCCGCATAAGGATTATTTGAAATAACAATCGACGGTTTAAGGTTTCGGATCTTTCCCAGCTTGATCGCTGACAATATCGCATCCATATTACTGCCACGTCCCGAGATTAGGACGGCAAGATTAATCAAATGCCCTTACTTGATATCATCACCCTCTTAAACCAACGTCAGCATGGTGGTATTCGGGACTAAAATATTAAAATACATCATAAAGTCACAGCATACGAATGTCAATCTCAGTCACCTTTGTTGATTCTTGCATGGTGATTCACGACGGGAGGAACAAAATTTCAGTTGATCCAATCAGACCTTTTCCGAGCGACTTTACGTTTTTCTCTCATGCTCATACTGACCATCTTTGCCGAAATTATTATCGAACCAAACTGACCAGCGGAAACAAAATCCTTACCTCGAAGGAGACGTCTCTAATAGCCGGTGCTCGTGGGTTTCCAATGCCCGAAATAAATGAAACCTACAACGGCTTCCAGCTATTGGATTCTGGCCACATTCTTGGCTCCAGGGGTCTATTAATTGATGATGACCTTTACTACACTGGTGACATATCTACGAGAGAGAGGGCATTTATGAAATCAGCAACGATACCAGAGGTACGAACTCTAATTATAGAAGCAACGTTTGGTCGAGCTCACTACGTTTTTCCTGATATAACCGGTGTTATTCATAAAACGAATAAACTTATTTCTGAAATGTACGACCAGGGGCTACCCGTTCTGCTTATGGGTTACCCATTAGGCAAAGCACAAATATTGACCAGACTGTTCAGTCATTGGGAGCCATTCTATGTCCATGACGTCGTCTATAAAATGAACAACACTTACAAAAAATTGGGCATCGCGCTAAAGGACTCAGTTATGTTTTCGGAGGCGGAGAAACAAGGATTACTGAGCAGGACTAGGCCGTGGGTAATGATTTCGCCGCTAGTGCACTTGAGAAGTAATTTTGTGAAACTTATAAAGAAGAAATACGGCGCTATTTGTATCGGGTTCAGCGGCTGGGCGTTGGATAATCGGTATAGAAACATGATGGGTCTTGATCATGCTGTCGTAATGAGCGACCACTGTGACTACGTTGAATTGCTTGAATTTGTGAAAGCTTCTAATGCTGAGAAGATTTACACGTTTCATGGATTTTCCCAAGATTTTGCGCACTCGCTTAAGAAACTAGGGTTTGATGCTGAACCAGTCGCAAAAAGCAACGTGCCAAAAAAAGAAAATGATGCTTTACTCCAACATTCGCTCGATACCTATATTTAGAAGTCTATCTCCATTAAATTGCTTCTTACTTATCAGACTGTTCCTTAAAATAGGGTATGATTTTGTTGCCAGACATTTCTATATTTTTGAAGTAACCCTCTCCCCAAAATCTTATGATAAAGTGATTCGTACCTGCCCCTATAAATCTCTCTAACATCTCGATAACGTCGTCTGGTCTACCTACGCCTATTGCCGTTCTTGCTACACTGTCAGGGATTTTCAAAGCCGCCTTCTTCATTTGTTCCATAAGTTCTGGTTTATTCATGGCATATTCGGTAAAGTAGCGACGGAAATCGAATTCAGAATCTTGTTGTATGTTATGCGCGCTTAATAATTCAGGCTTGTATAGACTTACTTTGACTGCATTTTTCATCTTATTCCATGCTTCTTCTCCATCATCTGTAAAGTAGATATCCACATCGTTTGCAAATTGAAAATCAGAAAGATTCCTTCCTATTTTCTTGGCATTTTCGCGAATAACTTCTGCGTGTCGTCGAAATAACTCTGGAGTGTAACCTATAGGTATCCAACCATCGCCGTAAATCGCACACAACTCGAGCGTTTTTTTCGCACCAGCTGCGATGTAAATAGGGGGTCTTGGTTTGCGAATGGTCCTGCACTGAAGACATGCATTTGTAAGTTTGTAGTATTGGCCTTCGTAGTTGACACGATGATCAGGGTCTGAATCGAAGAGTCTTTCTATAACCTCTAATTGTTCTTTAAACTTAGTTACCGGTTTGGTAAATTCTATTCCAAAGTCAACAACATTTTGAGCTTCACCTGCTCCTATACCGAGGATAGCCCTCCCGTTCGTAATCCTGTCCAATGTTATTGCAGAGAGCGCAATTGCTGATGGGTGTCTTCTAATGGCATCTGTCACGCAAGTCCCCAATTCAACATTCCTAGTGATTGCCCCCATGGCTGCAAGCATAAGCCAAGCGTCATTTACCACAGCATTTTTCCATTGTGGTACATTAGAATGGTCCATGGTCCAAATAGAATCATAATTCATTCGGTCTGCTATTTGACAAGCGGTCATAATTTGGGTTTCATCCAGACCCAAACGAGCGACGTTCAATCCCTGAGTGAATCCAAACTTTACCGGCATTCGATTTCCCCTTTCATGCGGTTACGTGACCAAATCCTCAGTCCGGAAGATGCTATTGAACTTTTGATCATCTAGAGACAATGGATGCAAGGTGAATGCTTACTTAAATATGTCTTGTTTTCGTATCGAGAACCTTTAAATAAGAATTACAACCTTTTTTTTGACATTAATGTTGTTACCTTCGGAAATCGAAGCGAAGTCGTTAATTCCTGCTATAAGAGCAATTTTGGCCAAGAAACTCGTGAATGAATACGAGATGAAGGAGGAAATTGTAGCCAAAGTACTTGGCGTAACTCAAGCAGCCATTAGCAACTATCTGCGAGGAACGAGGGGAGACATAGATCTCATGAATAAGCTGACCTCTGTTATGGAAGTGATGCGCATGACCGATGACATAGCGAGAGATTTAGCTTCAGACAAAGCGTATACACCAAACACTATGGCAAAATTCGTGCAACTCTGTAATTATATGCGATACACATTGATAATTTGTGACGTGCACCATAATATGGAGTCCAATATAGATGAACAAGTCTGCGAGCAATGCAAGGGGATACTAGTAAGCGGCAGGCTATAATACAGAATTATTAATGCCCTTGGTTCGGATCATGGTATAACGAATGCCACTCTGTAACCTTATGTCTTTCTAACAGATCCTCTTTTCGCTCCTTATCATTTCGATTCCGGTCCTGAGCACCGTCGAGCCCATGATACGTCCCATACTTCCCATCGAAGCATTTTTTTCAGTGAATCTCGTACTAGCATCCTGCTTGACCATTTCACCAGAAAATAAGATAGGTACAGGATCAGCACTGTGCGCTTTCTTTATACAGGGTGTTGAATGGTCAGCGGAAATGATTAACAATTGTCCCCTGCTTCGCAAGTCTTTCCGTAACGTCCCAAAGAACAATCTATCGATGTCTTCTATGCTCCTCTTTTTGCCTAGTGCATCACCGTCGTGACCAAATTCATCAGGTCCCTTTATGTGGATATAAATGCCGTCAGTACCGTGCAAGTGTTCCATAGCAATGACAGCTTTTCTTTCATAATCATTGATGTTCCCTGCTTCAAGTGTCTTCATGTCTAAAACCTTGGAAATACCAATTTCCACAGGCATGTCGACGATACTTGCAATATTCGTATTGTACTTTTTCATAATTGATTGGAGTTTCGGACTAGTGTTCCCCGAGTCTCTTAAAAGGATGGCATTTATGGGTGGTATTCCTGAAGCCACGCGGCGCTTGTTCACTGGATGATCTCTAAGAATTTTTATTGCTTGTTCAGAGAATTCATTAACAGTTTTGGCAGCGGCTATTGCTGATTCAGTGGGTTCCTCGGCATATGATTTTTCTAAGTGCGAGTTAGCCAGGTTGATTTTTGCTGTTCCAATACCGTTGAGCTTACCGTAATCTGGGTCAGTATTGGTTATCTTATCAGAGAACTTCAAAGAAGCGTGTCTGAATCTGATACTCACACGATGTGCAATAGTAGGCTTTATAACAAATGAAACACTGATATCGCTGAGTTTTATTTCTTCTTCCAGAGCTCTACAAATGTCAGTGGCCTCAGTCTGTTGAATGTTTCTCCCAGCTCTTCTATCTATTATTTGTAATTTGTCGTCTACGGTCGCGAAGTTTCCACGTAAGGCTAGGTCCCCATCACGAAAATCTACGTCGGATCCAATCGATTCTATTACCCCTCTGCCTACGTATCGTACGTCGCGGAAATCATAGCCAAGCATGTTAAAGACTGCAATATCAGATTGTGGTGCAATTCCTTCTCCTACTGTTACCACCTCTCCCATGCAGCCATTCTTTGCTAAAAAATCCATATTCGGTGTATACGCAGCATCAAGGGGAGTTAATCCGTTCAAATCTGGATTAGGTAAATCAGATACACCATCGATCAAAACGTATACGAACTTTTTATCAGAATAGGTTTGATTTGTCATATGATCAGACATCAAGATCGATGAATTTATTTGTGACTATAGTTGATTGAAGTACAGAAGCGCCCTCCTGAACCACGTCGGTAAAGGAGGTCAGTATTTAAGCACACATTCTTGTTTTAGTTTAGCTGCTTGCAATCAATACAAACGAACATCAGAAGCTTTAATTAAAAGAGCTCCTAGGATGCTTTGGGGGCAGCGTAATAATTGGGGGATCTAAGGAAAGACTATGTATTAGATAAATTCGTAATAGTGCCAAGATCGAATGAAAACGAACGAGT
This sequence comes from Nitrososphaeraceae archaeon, assembly GCA_030038695.1. Lineage (GTDB taxonomy): Archaea > Thermoproteota > Nitrososphaeria > Nitrososphaerales > Nitrososphaeraceae > Nitrosopolaris. The sequence goes on along the minus strand of JASHSN010000191.1, from coordinate 3,573 downwards.
TAACTCTGTGCAAAATGGCACTTGTCCATATTGTCCGGGCAACGAGGCCATGACTGCGCCCGCGTTAATTGCACTAGTAGCGAAAGATGGCATGCTCCAACGACTATCCGATAGCGAAGAAAACATAATCTGCAACTGGTGTGTTAGGGTTTTCCAAAGCAATGCTCCTGCTGTGACAACTAGCTCTCCACATAGCTATACAGACAAGCCACTATACAGCGAGCCCGCATACGGTTACCATCAGGTAGTGGTCGCTTCTCCAGACCATGACCGTGAGTTATCCCAGATTTCAATCGATCAGTGGGCAAATGTGCTCCTGGTAATTCAAGACAGGGTAAGATGGCTCTATACGCAGAAAAGTGTAACCTATGTTGCAATTTACGTTGATAGTGGCTTGAGGGCTGGGACTTCAATTAATCATCCTCATCTTAACATTGTGACATTTGCCACGATCCCGCCAGTCATAGAAGTAGAAGCTGAAGCGTCACACAGGTACATGAACGAAAATGGTAGTTGCCCTGCATGCAATATTGTTTCTACAGAGTCCAGCGGTCCGAGACAGATATTAAGTACTGATAGCTTTATTTCATTCTCTCCTTGGGCTCCCACTTACCCTTATGAATTTTGGATTTATCCGAAGCGGCATACAACTGCCTTTTCGAAAAGTACACAGAAGGAGATAACTGATCTTGCGCTTATGATGCGAGCAACGCTAGGAGGAATGTCAAAAGCCTTGAATGAGCCAGCATTCAATCTTGTTTTTCATCTGGCTCCGGAAAAAAAGAATAGCCGTCAAATACATTGGCATATAGAGGTATATCCACAAATGAACGCCTGGTCAGGTCTTGAACGAGGCTTTGGGGTATATGTAAATAAGATTAGACCAGAAAGAGCAGCTGAAGTTTTAGGATCAGCATGCAGAAGGGAGCTGGCTGGGCTAGTGGGCATCACATAAACAGAGTATATTAATTAATAATATCATTAGTAAGAGTATTAATCATAGAAGCACGTATGACAAAATTTGAAACTTGGGTTGCTTTGGGTTCTCTTGCGCTAGGTATCATGTTCGTAATTCTGATTCTATCTTTCTTCAATTTCTTGATCGGACCTGAAGGGAAGGGACCAAGCCTTCGGAATGGCCTTTCGGAAGCCGTTGATCCTTTTGGAGCTACTGTCCAAATAGTTTCGATATCAGGCGCACCTAGCCTTGTTCTTGCTGGCGTAGCCTTTGCAACGTCAACATCAAGTGCAGAACGCAAACCTGCATTCATACTAATAGCTACAGGGATAATTTTTGTCGGAGGGATGTCTGCGGCAAGGATCGTATTTTCAAAGATTAACTCATCCTTTGTAATAGCCGGACTGGATTTAGTTCCGGTCCTTTTCATATTAGGCGGAATAGGAGTAGCAGCTTTGGGAGGCTATCTACTAGTGAGGTCAAAGAGGGCCCGACGAAATCTCGAGGACAAAATCCTATGATTTACAGATGTTTTAATAGAATCCTAATTTTATTGACGACTTCAATAGGGTTACTCCCAAATATTATACACATTGGCTCTTTCCCCAAAGCTCCTTTATGATATATAATTTCAGCTTCTGGATATTTCGCTAATGCGCAATTAATTCCCCAAAAAATTGACATTCCTTCCTTTTTCATAATATGTCCTGGCTCTTTCACTCTATCATAGTTTGAAACCTTAAAAATACTCTTGATAATTTTTCTAATTTTCTCATCATATTTTATATTCATAGCGGATCGGATTAATCTGTTGACTTTCATGTAAGCAAGAATTGCGGAACCAACATGTTTGGAAGCACCGAATTCGATTATCGAAGAGGCAGTAATTACGCTGTCACCAATTTTAACAAATCTCCCCTTTATGGCGGCTATATGATCTAATTCGTGAGCGTCAGGAAGAGCGTATGCAATATTTGACTGAGTTTCAGGGATCAATTTACCAAAATTCTCAATTGCTTCGATTTTTTCAATAGCTACGCGGAGCTCATTCATAACTAAGTACTTGCATGCATAATCGTACATAGATCCTGCAGGGTTTGAAACTAAAAGTCCCTTGCCTATTTTTAATGAGTCTTGAAACGAATCCCAGACGTATTTATTGGCCAACTTGCATGCCTCGATTATGCTAAATCCCTTCGCAAGATAGGCCGTAATTGCTGCAGAAAAACTACATCCTGTGCCATGCGTCTCCTCCAAGCTTAATCGGGTATTTGAAATTTCGATCAATTTACCTTCTGAATTCATAAGGATATCAGAAACTTTCTCCTTTTCAGTGAGGTTACCTTTTATGATAACATTTTTCGCCCCGAGATCTTTTATTTTTCTGGTCGCTCTCAAAGCATCGCTCCGTGATACTATCTTAAAACCTGTGATCTTTTGCGCCTCCAGTCGATTTGGGGTTATTATGGTTGAGAGCGGAATAAGTTCTGTCATAAAGGATTCGAAGGCATCAGGGAGTAGAAGTTGTCCGCCGCTACTAGCTGACAGTATTGGATCTAATACGATCGGAGCATCAATCATCTTCACTTCCCTACTAATCGTTCGAATATTTTCTTTATTATAGATCATTCCAATTTTGATAGCATCAGGAGGCATGTCTTGAATGACTGATCTTATTTGCTTTGCAATGGAATTGGGTCCGATCTCAAATATGTCAGTTACGTGCCGAGTGTTCTGAGCCGTTACCGCGGTGATAGCAGTACATCCGTAGACCCCAAGAGTTGTGAAAGTCTTTAGATCTGCCTGTATTCCTGCACCAGAACTTGAATCACTACCTGCAATAGACAGCGCTACTCTCAATAACAGTCCTATTCAATACGATTCACTATTATTCAATTTTCTGGTTAGCCTTTCCAATAAACTTATGGTCACAAGCAAGGAGAAAGGGTGTAGGGCTGTCCGCGCCGCGTGTGACCGGGCTTGATATGACAGAGATGCTATGGTGGAAATTTAAGTGAGGAGCTTTCGAGCTCTAAGATCGGTACGTAGATCGATTGCGCGTCAGTTCCTATACTGTCCTGGAAGCTGAACTCTCCAGTAAACCTTTTCAACTGGATGAACTTTTCCTTCGGCTTTTGCTCTTCTATAACAAAATGCACAATGTTCCCTCCCACAGTTCCTGTCTGGATAAACATTATTTCCCGGTTGTTGTCTACAATGTGATAAAGCATTGGTGTTAGGCCTAGGGCTGATTGGGCAGAGTATACAATGACTTTGAGCATATCTTCAAGGGTTCTGTATTTCAAGTAAGTTTCTAAATCCGTCCGCGACATTGGTAAGTCTAGATCTACACATGATTATAGACGTTTTGTTGAACAGGGGTTACGCTTCAGGATTAAATTGTTCAACCGTGAATCTCCTTCTGGTCCCGAACGGCCTGAATGGCCTTCCATTTCCGTGATAGAACTTTGAAAAGAATTCAACGTAAAGCAATCTTGCGCCTTGAATACCGGGTTCAAACACACCCAGTATAATATTAAATATATGACCAATAAAAAATATCAGTATCCCTAGTACGATATAAGGCAAGGTGTGATGCAGCGTCCTAATGAAGA
>JASHSN010000190.1 GCA_030038695.1 Nitrososphaeraceae archaeon | reverse complement strand
GGAAGTAGCGTCAAGCTAGGAGAGATTGCGAATGGAACTGTGGCTTCAGTTGCAAATACGTTGGTGTTTTCTAAATAACCCTCAACATTGAGCTGAACCTGTGCCGTATATCCTGGATAAACATCTTTCACATATGGAAGTGATTTAATCGTATTTACAACTTCATCATTAAATCGAAGCCGTGGTGCTTGAGTAGATAGACCTGGAGCCTCTTGGAAGATCTTCGAGTTGGATCCGGGGTAAACAAAAATTACATTTGGTGCCAGACTCATCAATTGCTTATTCGTAAAGGTCGCAGAGCCTTCGCTCATACCATTAATTGCAACCATCAAAGCACCACCTACTAGAACCATCAATATTGTAAGGACAGATCTTCCTTTCCTTTCCAAAAGAGCATCATGAGATAGTATAAAGATCTGTTTCAGACTACTATGGTTCTTCTTTTTTACCCTTCTAGGTACTCTACTACTAACAGAAGAAGTGTTATTTCCTAATTGCTGTGTCATGGCATGTGGAAGCCTCCGTTCAAACCATTAATTGCAACCATCAAAGCACCACCTACTAGAACCATCGATATTGTTAGTTCAAGAGAGAGTATGAAAATCTCTTTAAGGTTTTTATGCTTCTTTTCTTTTCTATGGGCTGTAACAGAAGAAGTGTTATTTCCTGAAACGTTTTTCTGCGAAAGGAATTCATTTTTACTATTTGCTTGCGCGTTTGCTCCGATGATCATTATTATCCTCTATATCACAGCGATTATGTTACTTAATATTGGTGCAAGCTCAACTGCACAAATGGGACAGTGTGTGTCTGATATGTTATTCTATAGCTAACACAACGGACATGTCCATGGTGTACGTGAAAGTAAACCATTCAATGCCTCGATTAAATTACTGCATCGTGTTATTTTATCCAATCTTAATTTTTTTTAGCTCTTTTTCATCATTGTATCTTATTCTACTATTTATCTACATGGATAGGTAGGTAATTTCGGCAATTACGGCCTAGTTTCTAAGTATCAAATTATTATATACAAATCCGGTCTTAATGGTAAGATGACGAGATTAATGTCTGTACAAAGTATTGATAACTATGCCTCCTCTTATCAATGTCTTTCAATAGCAAATTTTGCTTTGGGATTCCCTTAAGCAAAGAAGATATCTATACGTGTAAATAAATTTACATCTGAGAATTGCTATCTGGTCCAGAACAAGTATTAGTTCAGTTTTTTAATGCTATTGCAAGTCTACTACTGAGAGAGTTTAGTCGCTCTGAAGTATTTGTAGACTTAAATCTACCTTCGCGCTTTTTGTAGTGCTTAATCCCATAGGCACAGTTCCTCTTTTTATGGGTATTACACAAAATATGAAAAAGGAAGAACGAAAAGCAGTTTCAAAGACGGCTATAATTACTTCAGGTATCGTCCTAGTAGTGTTCGCAATAGCTGGTACTGGGATTCTCAGGCTTTTTGGAATCACAATATTCAGCTTTATGATTACTGGAGGAGTGAATTGTTGACCCATGGGGTATGGAAATTTGGCGGCGGTGCCCTCCCAGCTGAATCAGGAGTCGTCCCTCTTGCCTTCCCATTACTCGCAGGCTGCGTAGCCGTCCTATCAGGCTACCGGATTTGTTATAACAATAATATCTATTGCAATTGTAATTGGTATTACTTACATGATCCTCTTGTTCGTAAATCCAATTTACAGATTGCTTGGTAGACATGGTTCTATGATAGTCACAAGAGTATTTGCAATTTTTATAGCAGCTATTGCAATACGGTATGTAATAGAAGGTGCCAAGCGACTTTTCGTTTGAAAGATACTCCATATGTACATTGGAAAATTGTCGTCGTTTAACGTCGCATTCACAATATGGAATTACATGGGTTGTGAATGCATTAACCCCACATTTCAAGCAATATCGACGCCTCTCATTCAGGAACATTACCAATATTACAATGGTGTATAGCAGGGCTCACCTGATGGTAAAATGCTAGGATTAAGAAACAAAATAAGTCGTATTTCTTCTTTTCTTGTTTAATTTGTTCTGCTGTTACACCATTCATCGAACCCATTGATATAGAAAAAATTAAAAATAGGTTCATGCCAATTGCTGTCTTCTTTCAATTTCCTGTAATCTTATTCCTACACCATCTTTTCATAATGTGCTCGGTGTTATAATGGATGCTACAGGAGGACAGGGACAGGAAAAAAGAATTCTGACATAATTTATGGTTCATAAAAAATAAAAAGATAGGTTGAATCCTTGGTGGGGGTCAGTACGGACTGGGAAGATAAAATGCTCTAAGCGATCGCCACTACACAGTGCGGACTACAGCTGGGAGTGTTATGGAATACGCTCTCTTCTGCAGATTCCTTTTGCAGTCGTGGCCAATATTGTCTAGGTGGTTCTTCGCCAAATAAGACCTTGTAATCCTGAAGAAGCTGCATATAACCTCCGAAGTCATTTGGTTTGTCGTTTGGAATTGATGGAGCATGATGTATATAATGTCCCGCTACAAGGTAACAAAAATCATGATATTTCTTTGTAAAAAGTATGAAGCTATGCCATAATTCATCCATAGGACCACTCATCACGTATTTTGTACTAGAATTAATCACAGATAAAGCAAGAAACCTCTTTATTTCTCGTTCATGCTCACGGGCTGTCTCGATTGGAAGGGAATGTTCTATACAGTATTTTCTTAACAGATCGTCCATGGGAAAGGACATCGCAGTCTCGATTATTTTCGCCTTATTGTCTTGTTTACTATTATTGACTTGGTTCGTCATATTTTATATTACGTACGAATTTGATAAGTATACTTTTTTTACGTTATCCCTAAATG
>JASHSN010000189.1 GCA_030038695.1 Nitrososphaeraceae archaeon | reverse complement strand
ACATACGAGCCAATAATAATACGTCTTTTAACTTCTTCACCAAAATTACTGCGAACCTTTGTAAAATATGTGTTCCATTCATACTCCTCAGGATTGGAATCAAATCCATAACGAATATTGTCGTATCTTGATAGGTTACTGGTTGCCTCAGCCATAGCTATTGTATAGTATGATGCGAGAGCATATTGAACTGATTTAAGTGAAGTTTCCTCGCATTTACAATCTGATCCTACGAACAAATCCATAGCTGAGTAGACGCATTTTGAAACAACGGGATCAGCGCCTTCAACAAGTTCTTTTACTAGTCCGACCCGAATATTCTTCTTGTTTTGTAGCCTGTATTTTTGTGCTCGTACTGTTGTTCTCCTTGTCGTCTGATCGTTTGCATCATCACCTGCGATCACATTCATAATCATCATTACATCAGTGACGGTTCTACCTACGGTTCCAATCTGTTCTAAACTATTAGAATAAGAAATTAGACCATATCTACTGACGCATCCATATGTTGGTTTCAATCCTACCACTGAGCAAAAACTGGCCGGGCACCTTACAGATCCACCTGTATCTGAGCCTAGCGAGATGGCGCATTCTAACGCTGCTACACTTGCCGCACTCCCACCAGAGGAGCCGCCTGCAACATAATTAATATTCCATGGATTCCGCGTCGGCCCAAATCTACTGAACTCCGTGGTAGAGCCCATCCCGAACTCATCGAGATTTAGCTTTCCAACGATAATCGCATCATTTTCTTTCAATTTTTTAATCACAGTCGCATCGTATGGGGGAATATATTCCTCAAGCATTCTTGAAGCGCAAGTGGTTTTCAAGTTCTTGGTGCATATGTTGTCTTTAACACCAATCGCGACACCTCCAAGTCCACCGATACTCTCTCCTTGTTGTATTTTATTATCTATGGAGCGTGCCTTTTCTATCGCACCCTCACTGTCGACAGTCACAAATGCGTTGATTTTGGCATCAATCTTTTCTATTCGTTCTAGGATCTGCGATATATATTCTACAGCCGAAAAGTTGCGATTCCTAATGCCTGAAGCAACCTGTTCCGCACTAAGATGACATAGACTATTTTCCAATTATACCATCTTTGGCCCTTTTACAAACCCGTCTTTTCTATTTTTGAAGAATTCCAATGGGTTTCCTTCGAACATGTATATATTGTCCTTCCTTAGTTCAGTAACTTTTTTCATATTCGAACTGGTCGGCTCATTTCCAACCAATGATACAGTATCTAATTTATCGAAATACCTAATTATTTCATCGATTTGAGAAGCGTACCTATCCAGATCTTTGTCTGCTAGTTCCAACCTCGAAAGCCAGCCTAGATGTTTTATCTCATCTTTTGAAACCATGTTGTGCCACTCAGTATTGTCCTTACGATCCTCTAGGGAGTTAGCCTGTCTATATCTCTCGGGTACAGGATTGCATCTCGGATGTTATCAATCTTCGCGATAGCCATCATCAAACGTTCAAGACCGACTCCAAATCCAGCATGCGGGGGCATTCCATAATCAAATACTTTCAGATGATAATCAAAGGCCTGCGTATTTAATCCCTGTTTTTTCATTCTTTCTAGCAATTCATCCTTCCTGTTTATTCTTGTGCTACCAGAGGATATTTCTAACGAACCGTACATTAGATCAAAAGACTCAGAGACTCTTTCGGATCCAGGGGCGGTCTTTGGCTTTACGTAAAACGGTTTTAAAGAAGTAGGCCAATCTGTAATAAAATAAAAGCCATTCATCCTTTCATCTGGCAAATTTCTCATTGTCTGGGGCGAGAGATCATCTCCCCATGCAATACGCTCTCCGCCTTCTTGTAACTGTTCTAGAAGATCAGAGTAGGAATATTTAGGGAATGGCAACTCGATATTTGGCGATTGAAAGTCAAGATTAGCAAGATCATTTTGGTTCTTTTCTTTAACAGAATCTAGAACGTGCAATATCAACCTTTCAAGCAAATTCATTATATCGTTGTAATCTACGAAGGCCTTTTCTACATCAATAGATATCGACTCAGAGAGATGCCTGTTAGTGCGTGATGGTTCGGCTCTAAAGATCGGGCCTATTTCGAACACATTCTCAAATGCCATAGTCAGTTGCTCTTTATACAATTGTGGACTTTGAGCCAAGAATGCTTCTCTGTCGTAATAAAATATCGGGAATAGTGCCGCACCGCCTTCTGTAGCGGTAGCAATCATTTTTGGTGTATTCACTTCTATAAACCCTTGTCTCGATAGGAATTCCCTGCTTGCATTGAGCACAGTATACCGAATATGGAAAATACTCTGAAGAACATTTCTACGCAAGTCTATCGCTCTCAAATCCAATCTGGTATCAATACCTATAGGCGTCTTATTTTGCGTCATAAACGGCGCTGCTTTTCTGGCGATAGAAAAAGCCTTCAATTCTAATGGGATAATCTCGAAGCCATTAGGGGCTTTATCTTGGGGTCTAATCGTACCCCGAATTGCAAGTGAAGTGTGTTCTTTTATTTGTTGCATTTGCCCAAATAATAACTTCGAACATTCACTCTTCTTAGCAATAACTTGTACCTCTCCATACCTGTCTCTAACAATTATGAATAGAATGTTACCGTGATCACGCTTGCTTGAGACCCAGCCCATAATTATTACTTCCCTATCTTCCAGCGATGAATTGATTTCCGAGGAATAATGCGTCCTTCTCCACCGGCCAATCTCCTCTTCCTGTAGTACGTCATTCAATTCTAAAGACCTTGATAGTTTCAAACTTTTTATTGCAACGGATAATTTAACCTTAATGACGCGCAGCATTTTACCTCGCCGTCAAGCGAGCATATCCTGTCATCGGCGGCATGATTATTAAATGTCGCATTGTTTCTTATTTTATTCAAGATTGGCGTTTGGTATTCACACGCGACGAATTTCTACTCATGTGACGATGAATACGACTTCGTTATCGTCAAACATGATATTTCGAACTGCCTCGGAACGGAACAATATCTGGTGCAAAAGGAGGGTTTCCATCACATCGTTTTATGAAACCCTAACAATGCACTACTTTAGACAACGGGCAGTGTGGAAAGGCCTTTGTTTAATCCTTGTGTTCCGCAATAGGGCTTAAGAATGCTCTTCATTCAATTTTCAACTTGGAAGCCATAACAAGTATTTGGATCATTCAAGATTATTAATTACAACCGCCTTTCCTATTAAAATAACGTGTTGCCATTTCCTTATACACCATCTATCTTACCTGAAGAAACAAACTCGATAAGGACTGATTTCGATCGTTCCCCCAACTGTATCTAATACACGTTTTTGGTACATTTTTTACTCTTATATTTATGATTATTGTATTCAAACTTGTCATGATTATCGTCACGAAAGTGGAGCCTGAATATGCTTTAAGGAATCAATTGATTGGGATTAAACTGAGTTTGGAAAATACGGGAATTGAGGAGAAAAGAGCCGAAATATTAGTATATATTTCGGAAAAAAGTCAACGTGTTGCTAATAATATATTCGATAAGAGAGACAGTCTTAATACACTTACAACAGAAGTAATTAGTGCGGATAATCCTGCCAGTGTATACATACCATTAAAGAGCGGAATACTGGTTGATCGCGGGTTCATTTCTTATACTATTGAAATAAAACAACTTTAGTCTGGAGGAAGCGGTGCCTACATGTAACAACATAGAATTAGTTGATTATACAGTGATTGATCTGGACATAAACTTATTCTATATGCCTTCTATTTGAGGGTCCTTTCGGGAAGATCGAGGAAGACTGTATATTTAGAATTCGACGATATATCTATTATTTTTCCGAGTGGCTCATTACCACGATCAGTTTGCACATACTGGGCATTGATTAATCGAATCACAGACTATGGACTGAGTAGTTCATTATCGGAAGCTGGTACGCAGATAATACGATGAGGAGGACGAGGATTTTATGGGTTCCCTTTTTTTGTTTCAAGCAAAGTTGATCTCTTTTTATTCATAATAAAACTCCCACCAAATGATATTATCACGTTGAACGCCAGTGCAACGACAGCAACGTATAGTGAACCAAAAATTGGCATATTAAAAAGTGATGAAGTTAGTGCTCCAAAGTGGTTGACATACTCGACCATAAGAATTCCTGAAACTATCCCTACAATCAGACCAGCGATGAGGGGTTCTTTTCTTAAT
>JASHSN010000188.1 GCA_030038695.1 Nitrososphaeraceae archaeon | reverse complement strand
GAACGTGTCATAATGCCGAATATATTCAGACTAAAAGATGGCCATTATAGCATGGACGTTTCCTTCTTTAGATAGAAAGGTCTATTTGGAATAAGGTCTGTACAAAAAAGCGTTTATAATAATTTCAGATAAAAAACTTTCAAATCCAAGTTGGGCATAAGGCACTCTAGAACCCTAGAGATTTTCGCTTTATCCTTGGAAGTCCTTTCATAGACAAGGATAATCTAGGGTTCATATTATATATAAAAATAGCGGTACTCAGTTCTCATGCCAGAATTGTAATCGACTGCACTTGGGGCCATAATTCAGTCTAAATAGGAAGGTGAGGTACTTAGTAAATTCAGGTACCCGCCTTTATAGAAAGTTGTCGGAATTGAACCTTATTTGACATTCTAAATATACACCAGCTGGAAAGAGGGGATAGGTTACAAGCGCAACACGTAAGAACCATCCAGCATCTGACCTCAAATAATAAGCGATCAGGCCTGTGCATAGTGTTGTCGCAAAATAAGATATCCTGAAATGATATTACGACTTTGCTAGGGTCTCGTAGCCAATAATACAAAGTCTAGTTATGATATCTAGTAACAATTTGTACTCTCTTTCCTCTTCAAGACTCATACCTGTGTGTATTAGAAATCCTCTCCCGAATTTGACTGCAACGACAGGATAATTGTTAGAGTTAGAAGAATGTGCTAGAGGTATAACATCTTGAGACAATTTTACTGCAGGTCTGTACACCTTGGCTTTAGTTCTAGGTTTATCTTGACCTAATATATCATCAAATTCTACTTCTGTTTCTTTAGGACCCACTATATTGTTCGCAGGATCATCCCACTGAGTTTCTAAGCCAAAATACCTTTTCAAAAGTAAACTTTCAGAAGGAATCCTAAGATTTTCTTTTATCTGCAGTACTGGAATTCCATCGACATAGTTAGTTTGCACATCGCTTATTGATGGAATAAAGCTAGCTAAAAGTCGGGAATTTCCGGTATTTACATCCCAACTATAGGTGAAAGACTGTCCTCCTGCATTGACAAATATTCCTCCATCTCTAATGTAAGAAGCTATTGTTTTGAACCCCACTCCTTCAGCATTACCTGATTCAGGATATGCTTCACCAAATGGATTTATTATAACTGAAAAAGCACTTATATTCGAAATAGGTGTCATCGATGCATTAAATAGGTTTAATCGATTATCTTCGTATTTGATATTTTTTAGATCAAGCATCCACTGTACCGCTTTTCTGTATCCTGAATGTGGATAATGAGAACAGGGTTTTTCGTTTCTTGCACTAATGTATCCTGACAGTATCCCTATTTTGATTGGTGGTTCAAAGAACTGATAATAGTAAATCTCTCTAAGTTTATTTATTAGAAAGCCGACTTCATTTAAGCTGGTTTTGGTATCATCCTTGTTGAATACGTCAGACGGTGATTTAGTTACACCTTCCTTTTCATAATAACCGTATCTTGCAAGGTTTCTTCTAATGTTAGGAAACTTGCTTAAAACATCGTATACTCTGACCTTATCATCATCAGAAAGTATCTCGCTAGATATCTTTTTTATATCAGCTTGGGTTGCTTCATGAGTAGGGTTAAAGTAATTATGTGATAATATTGTTAAAGCTTTCCAGAAAAATTGTGAGGAATGAAAAAGGCATGCATTACATGATGCATAACGATAAATATTGAAATTGTCCTCGGCATTACTAAATGCTGCGAAACATTCCTTGGCTAGAAAAATGTAATAATCTAACTGTGGTCCACTTAATTGACTGAATTTTTTAATAACCAATATTTTGATAGTTGTACTAATGCTAATGTATAGATACCGTAAAAATTATTGGGTCAAAAGAAATGAAGTCACTTATCAGACCAGCTTTTCGCGTTAACAGCTAGGTTTGTCCTCAACAGAAAAAAGAACAGTTGTTAATTGGCTAACTAGAGGTGGCGCTAAGCCTGAAAAAGGAGCTGTTAAATACAGTGTTGATGGACAGGGTGGAACAGGATTTGGAAAAATTGAGTTCTATTTTGAAAATCCTGTGCACAGGCAATATATGCCACACTACACAACTCGACTCGAGAATCACCGGATCTTGTCACGCAACGAGTGGAGAAAAAGGATATTTTACGTATACTGTTCGTGCAAAGTAGTCATACCAAGTGACGTGAGAAATGGTAGTGCTAACGGACGAGATGGTGTGGGGGGTACTGATAATGGAGAATCTGATGATAATGGGAATAATGGCAACGGAGGAGACGATGGCCTTGCTATGGGACCGGGTAGTGTGGCTAACGGTGAAAATGGACATCGTGGTGGGCTAGCAGTAGGGGCAGGTAGTGACTCTAATGGAGGAGGTATTGCATTAGATGGCGGTGTCACTCATCCAGGTTGTAACATAGCGATAGACTACGATTGCTTTAACCAGCCTGGAAGGTAATGCCAGTAACATAAATGGTGATTCCATATCTCCTGCACAGACCATAACGAGTCTCTTGCCCAATGGATGATTAAGTACGGAGAAATAAGAGCGTCAATTGAGATTATGCTCTCCTGAAGGAATAGTTTATCCGGATTATTCCTTCAAATTTGTGCGTTATTTTTATAGTAGCTATCTTCATCATAAAATAGCGGATCGCCAGCATGATGGCTATCATTAGAGCATTTTATAATAAGCATAGAACTATTCTCATGTTAAATAAGGATCTGCTATTCTCAGGTACAGTGGCATTCTTTGTTAGCGCTGGGATTGCAGAACTCTATAGCAAATACGACAACAATGATTTTCGGATCTCGATAGTTTCAATAGTTACGGGTTTCTGTATTTCCATTCCCCTTTTTGCCTTTCTGTTCTACAGGGATAATAAACGCAGCCAGAAAGATAAATCATTTCGAACTTTGATTATGAAAAAGATTGTAGCGCTATACTCGGTTTCTAACGTGATAAATATAGCGGCTAGGTTTGTCATGATGTACGAATTACTTAAACTGGCAGCAGAACCGTATGAAGCATCAATGTTATCCTCATTAGGAGCTTCTGCTTTATCTTATTTCGTAACGAATCTAGCTTCAAAGTCTTTCAGACTGTTCAATACAAAAGAAGACAGTAAACAATGATGTCATCTGAAGCTGTTTGCGTTTGTGTGTGCTCCTGGGCATTCGTACGGATGGAAATCCTAAACAATGACAACCTCCCCAATAACTGCTATTTTGTCTGATTATGACGGGACATTGTGTCCAACTAATTCAGTAAGAAATCAGGATAGTACAATACCCAAGGAATTGAGACAAGTGTTGTCGGATATTTCTAAAATGATACCCGTCTGCATTATATCAAGTAAGGATTATCATTTTCTACATCCCAGGACGAAATTTGCTAGGATTCTCTCATGCATTATGGGTATTGAGACAGTCACGCTTAAAACCAATAAAAAAGAAGACCAATATAGTAAGAGAAAAGGAGGACGGGACGATGCTTCGTATTGTATTGAAGAAAGTCATCTCATTCTGAATGATCACAAAACTTTACGAGCTAATTCAAGTTTATTGGCCAGTTTGGCAGAGAGAATATCACTAGTCTATAAAGACGTGACAATTGAGCGAAAATTTACTAGCGACAAAAAGATTCTAGCCGGAATCACATTTGACTATAGACACTTACAAGATTGGATATCATACAAGAAGAGATTTGAGCCATTTCTGAACGAGATATTACAAGAAAGTCAGTCATCCCCGCCATCAGCAGGGCCATACAATCTCAATCTTCAGACTTATGCTTTACACCCTTTCATCGATGTTTATGTGACTAAGTGTGACAAAGGGATGGCATTTGATTATGTGACATCAAAGATTTCCAATACCCAAGGAAAAGAAAAAGGAACCCAAAAAATTATGTACCTTGGGGACTCAGATAACGATAATCCAGCGTTCACAAAAGCCGATGTTTCGATTGGTATAAGATCCGATGATAGATTAAATCCAAAATTATCGTGTACGAAAATTCTAAAATTTGACATGCTATCGATATTTCTAAAGAGATTGATGGAAAACAACTTTCTCTTCTCGAGGGATATCCTTTGACCCTACCAACTAAAATTCTGCATATTACTATGATAATGTGATTGAGTCATTCCATTATACAATCGTATAACCGGACTAGTCCCACTAGCAGGAACGTATATAGCTAGGGATGATTATACAAATGCATAATGGAGAGGCGTTCGACGCGTCATATTTCATAGATACACACAGCTACGAATACGATTAACTTACAACATAGAAGAAAAACTCTTACGTATTTAGCTATAA
>JASHSN010000187.1 GCA_030038695.1 Nitrososphaeraceae archaeon | reverse complement strand
AATAGCCTATCGTCTTTTCTTTTTCTGATTATTTACATCTGTCACATTTACAAACATATATCATATTCTTTAGCAGAATGGTACTTCTACATAATCACAATACCTGTTCCTAAGGATTTCCTGATTACCAGCGAATCCATCATCTTGTACTCTCGTTACGAATTGCGTCTCATCATCCCGGTCCTTATATTCTGAATAGTATCTGCTGCAAATAAAATTAATTTATCCATTCTTACCACATCTTCACTAATGTTGGCAGACGAATTAACTCGGATGCAGCGATGATGGAAACGAAATTGCTATAACGTTATTATGCCATGATTCTTAAATTGGTGATATGCAACAGAAAAATATTGCACTTGTAACAGGTAGTTCTAGTGGAATAGGCTTTCATACTTCTCTCTTCCTTGCAAGAGCTGGATTTTATACGTATGCAACTATGAGGAGCCTTGACAAATCATCCAAAATAGTGGATATTGCTCAAGAAGATAATTTACCACTTGAGGTTTTACGGCTTGACGTAACAGATGATAAATCTGTTAAAGATGTGATTAATACAATAGCAGTAAAACAAAAAAGAATAGACGTTGTAGTTAACAATGCAGGCTATGGATCTACAGGGGCAGTAGAAGATTTTTCTATAGATGAAATAAAGGCTCAGTTTGAAACTAACTTTTTTGGGGTCATAAGAGTAATACAATACGTGTTGCCTATAATGAGAGGGCAGAAAAGTGGCGTAATCGTAAACATAAGCTCTATAGGTGGCAGGATAGCCTTTCCATTTTCTCCATCTTATGCAAGTACTAAATTTGCTCTTGAAGGACTATCGGAAGCATTACAATATGAGGTAGACCAATTTGGCATTA
Source organism: Nitrososphaeraceae archaeon (assembly GCA_030038695.1). Taxonomy (GTDB): domain Archaea; phylum Thermoproteota; class Nitrososphaeria; order Nitrososphaerales; family Nitrososphaeraceae; genus Nitrosopolaris. Next base: position 4,097 of record JASHSN010000187.1, on the reverse strand, counting down.
AAGTTATACTTGTAGAACCAGGCATAATAAAAACTAATTTTTTTGACAATATACTGAAGGCTAAAAGAGCATCAGATCCAACTTCACCCTATAGTGAGTTATTGCAAAGAAGAATAAATCGAGTGAAACGAATGTTTGAAAATGGTACTGCACCAGAAGAAGTAGCTAAAGTGGTACTCAAAGCTATTACATCTATCACTCCTGAGCTAAGGTATCTCGTCGGTAGTGATGCTAATTCCCTTACAGAAAAAAGAAAAAGTCTGCCTGAAAGAAAATTCTTAGAATTTATGAGCCAGAATATTCTTGGCTCTGGTAATCAATTCCACTAAATAGTGTACTTGATCCATTACTTTGAGCATTGCTGCGATCGCAGCCGCAGCACTATTGTTTGCCACTGGTCCTATAGTTGGAAACCAACAAGCATTAGCATACCACTACCATTACGACCACTATCGACACTACCGCTAAAAACACGGAAAAAAATCTCTTTCAATGAATCTTCATTTATTATTTTATTATCATAAAATGATAATGAATGGGCTGTATCTGGAAACAGAACGAGGTTGGCGGTTCTCAAATTAAGTCAGTGGATAGGTATTGATGACAGACGCTTTTCACGTTCACGTTTCTGACTCCATAAACGATTAGTCCATGTAATGAAAGCTGGAGTGTACGTCTGAAACATCACGGGGTGAATGAAGACGGCTGAAGAACATTATTGTATCAATTGCAACGTTAAGATGAGAAATTATGTTAGAAAATCGAAGTGTACAAAATGCCGCTTGGTAGCATGGCACTAAAGATACTGGCCAAATATACGATATTAATGTAGGTTACCGGCTTCCTGAATTCGTGTTTGACAAACATGTGTGACAAACTAAATCAGCTAGTCAAACATGATACAACACAAAATGACTTAGTTCGAAATAACAGCACAATCATCATTTCGAAACAACAAAACAAAATCAGCAGCATATCACCCATTTTTGCGCCCCAAAACTTAGTTGATCTATAAAAATATGTAACTTGACATAAAGTGATGCCGTTTGACGTAATTAACTATCTATTCGGAGATGCTTCAGAAAATAGTTTCCTTGTTAATGCTCATAGCTCATGCTGCTTTAAATCGATTTGTGTGTAAAGATGTACTTGTACGTTATTTAGCTATAGATTACGTAGTGGTAAAAGGGAAAAACAGGACATTGCACTAGGCCACAAAGGATCAGGTTGGTTGACCCATGACTGAAAAACGGCCTTCTAGATAGCTACCTACCAGATTAGTAGGCGTTCCTGACAACCTAATTTCTATAAGTGTAGTTGGGGATCTACAAATATCATTCACTTAGCCTCTTCAATTTCCTTAGACAGCCTTACAAGCTGTTTATAATGATGAAATATGATAGACATAAAATTGGTTGTATGCGGATTGGTTTAGCAGCATAAGAAATTAATGTACAAGCATATCTTTCCTTTAATCAGCTAAAAGAGTACTTAACACTAGGATGCCGAAGTGAGCAATTGAGTGTCTAGGGAATTTCGAAATGGTTTCCATTCGAGCCTTACAGGAGAGATGGCGGTAACATTCGACGTAACCAGATCAATGGCTTCCCGTGCGTTGTGCGAAATCTTCGGGATTTCTGAAGAAGCAAAAAATAGAATCCCCCCTTAGGCAGACACCACAAGTTTAAATTGCGATCGATATATCAGCTTTATATAAGATAGATAATTCTTATGAGAAATCCGTTCAAGAGATCTGGCAGCTATAACCCATCCCAATATTCAGGACCTGGGTCATCCTTTAACAAATTAAAGATTGTAGCAGGAATAATCACATTTGTCGTCATCATTGTTTTCATGTTTGAGTCAGTAGTTGTAGTGGAAGCAGGACATAGAGGAGTTGTTCTCTATGTGGGTGCTGTTGAAAACCGTGTGTTAGGAGAGGGATTACACTTTATCATCCCATTTGCTGAACAGGTTGTACCAATGTCAGTGCGTACAGAGAAATTTGTAGCTAATTCAACTGCTGCTTCTAATGACTTACAAGAGGTACAGACTACAATAGCCTTAAACTATCATATTAGTCCAAGTCAAGTGAACATCCTTTATCAGCAGCTTGGAATAGATTATGCAGACAAGATAATTGCACCAACTATACAAGAATCAGTTAAAGCAAGTGTTGCGAAATTCAATGCTGAAGAGCTAATAACAAAAAGAGCTACGGCAAAAGCTGTGATAGCCGAGACTATTGCCAATACACTATCAGCAAGAAATATAGTTGTCGAGACAGTATTCATAACTGACTTTTCATTCTCACCGGAATTTGCAAAACAGATAGAATCAAAAGTAGTGGCGTACCAGAATTATCTGACAGAACAAAATAATCTACTAGCAGTCAAGGTAATCGCAAACCAGACTGTTGTACAAGCTCAGGCATCAGCAAGATCAAATGTAGCTAAAGCTAATGGTGAGTCTCAGGCAATTAAAATCATTACTTCGCAACTAAAACAAAGTCCGGAGTATCTTCAGTGGCTATCAATTAACAGGTGGAATGGCCAACTGCCTTATGCTCTTGGCAGTGGCGCACTTCCTTTTTTCCAACTACCGAGAGCGACAACGCAACAAAACCAAAGTAACAGTTCTAGTACCTTTGCCGGTGGTCATTAGATGATATTAGATTTCGCGGAAGATACGAAAGGTCATCATTGGTATAATTATCTGTATTCTGAACAGCGTATGACAAACTGGAGCATCTAAGAGAGCACACAAAATTCTTCGAATATACTCTAACAATAACAATCATTACGGTGGAAAGGGTGTGGTTAACACTATGCAGCGAGAAGGATTGATTCGTGCAATAGTCTTGGCAAGATAATAACTGACCATGGTGACAGAAACAAGGAAGAAAGCTAGGACAACTTCGTTCAGCGCTAACGCCTTACACTCTTCATATTCTATCATTTGTCAGACCTAGTAGACGCAACTCTTCAATTTCCTGTCGTAGTAATTTATTTGTTTCATGTAACGTATCGAGATGACGTTTTAATCTCTCGAATCTCAGTTGACCTCCGGAACAATCTCTTAATTTAGAACATCATACAACACGACATATTCGTCATACCACTAAGTCTCGAAAACTTGAAATACAGTTGACAGTTTAGCGAACTATACTGGGGATATAAATTATTTCGATAAAACGATAAGCGATACAGGTTGCATTAAATGGCAAAAGTCTAGCCCTTAACGGCCTAGGCGATCATACTGGAGCTAAAATATATCTAGATGAGGCTCTAGATGTAGATCCTAGAGACGCATTGAACATAACTGCAACGTAAACGCCACTTAATCTCATCTACATGGAATAATAGTTAAGAGGTGGAATGTAATACAGGAGATGGATGCAGTTGGTCTTCAAATATAAGAAATGCGGTATGCACTTTGATGATAAGAAACATTACGAGATCCTCTTCTAGGACATCTAATATTCGGTTTGTTGTATTGCTACCATCAAAGAAAACAATACACAAGTTAAATGAAGTTAGAGATATGCCATCTTGGACGGTGAATGAATATTGATGACCAGATAGATGACATGATTTATGGTGGTACACAAATCAATGTAGCTGAGCTTATCTATGACGAAATTTCAACACATGCAATACACGGTAGTACGAAATATAGGATTAAAAAAATCTGATTTAACTACACCTCTCCTAACTATGCTAGTACTATGGCTGTGCTTGTTGAAGCGTTCTACTGATGTCTATTCTAACGTGTATTTTTTCATTTCTTGAACTAAAAACTTACTGGATTACACAACGAAGATTAACTGATAATGTTTTTCAACTGGATATGTTAATCTTCTGATAAGATATTACACTATGCAGGATTCAAAATCTAGTGCAACGGAATCATCATCTGCGCCACTGTCAATAATGTCAGCAATATCCTCACTAAAATTTCCGTTTAAACTTACGAAGGATCAGATTGAAGCCGTTGATGCATGGACAACAAATGGCTATAGAGGTTCGATAATATACAGTACTGGCACTGGTAAAACAGAGATAGCATTTGAATGTGCAAAAAGAGCGGCCGAGGCG
>JASHSN010000021.1 GCA_030038695.1 Nitrososphaeraceae archaeon | reverse complement strand
TATACCTGATTAACTGTTCCCAAGCTATGGAGCTTAAATGTAAGGACTTGATAACATTAAAATTGATAGCTCAAAAAAGAGTTCACGATGAGTAATGATTTTACATGCCATATGCATATTGTCATCTAAGATTGAATTTGGTGTTGAAGTTGTTCACAAAATTACAGACGATGCTATACATAAAATACACGAGGTGGCCACTATGCCGCGAGGTAGCTAGCTAACTGAGGTTATCATGATTTCCATAACTTCTGAAACTATTGATATATGCAAAATCCTACTAGATTCAATGGACAGTTGGGCAGGTGGAACAGTGCTATTCATAGGAAGTGTTAGAGATCACAACCAAGACGGCACAGTTTCGGAAATCTATTACGAAGCTTACAAAGAAATGGCAGAAAAAAATCTCACTGAAATAGAAATTGAAGCAAGAAAAAAATGGAACTTAAAGAAGTTTCTAGCTGTTCACAGAACAGGCAATTTAAAGGTTGGAGAAGTCGCTGTCGCAGTTGCCGCATCTGCGGAGCACAGAAAAGAAGCGTTTGAAGCATGCAGGTACGGTATCGATGAGATCAAAATCAGAGTGCCGATATGGAAGAAGGAAGTAACAGATTCTGGCATAGGTTGGGTGGAGGGCATTTCTTCTAAAAGTGAATAGCATGGTAGGTATGTTTGATGTTGGTGATAAGTCTGAGACATTACGAACTGCCGTTGCACAAGCCATCATAAAAGTGGAGCCAACCACAGTAACTTTAATCAAGCAGGGAAAATCTCCGAAGGGTAGTATATTTGACGCCGCTAGGCTCTCGGCAACAATGGCAGCGAAGAGAACTTGGGATCTGCTGCCATACTGTCATCCAATACCTATAGACAGCATTAAAGTTGATGTATCACTAAAGGAACAATCTATCGAGGTCACTGTAGATGTAAAGAATGTAGCAAAGACGGGTGTTGAGATGGAAGCACTAACTGGTGCGTGCATAGCTGCGTTGACAATTTATGATATGCTAAAGCCAGTAGATGAAATGCTGTCGATAGAATCGGTTAGAGTTCTTAGCAAGCATGGAGGTCTCAAAACATTTATCGAAAGGTTTGATAGAGAGCTCAAAGCCGCAGTCTTGGTTACCAGCGATTCAAGAGGTGAAGATGAAGATGAATCGGGCAAGATTGTCATCGATAGGTTAGTTAAGAATGGGTTTGAGATAGTAGAGTACATAGTTATAGCTGACGAAGCCGACGTGTTAGAGTCGCAGCTCAAGAGATTTAGCGATGAATTAAAGGTAGACATGGTCATAACAAGTGGAGGAACTGGTCTTGGTCCTCGAGATATAACTCCTGAAACGACAAAGAAGATCATCCAAAAAGAGGTTAGTGGAGTGAGTGAATTCGTTAGGGCGTACGGACAGAAAAGAACACCATTATCAATGCTATCAAGAGGAGTGGCAGGAATTAGAGGAACGACTGTAATAATAAACCTTCCAGGTAGTGTCAAAGCAGTTTCGGAATCTTTAGACTCATTATTTCCTGGAATAATGCATATATATAAAATGATTTGGGGATACGGACATTAGCGAGCGAGCTGAGTATCATCCTCGGTTTGACATATGGTAATGTACTATTCAGTTGTAGCATGCATGGCTGCTAGTATTTTAGAAAATACCAAAGCAGCTATGCCAACACAAATTCTTGTATGGCTGACCAAAAATTTACTGTTCTGTAGAGTAAGTCAAGTGTCATGGATAATGTCACAATACGACCTTGTTTCCAGGTATTATAATACCGCACTCTACTTTCTGAAGTTTAATCAGTGTAGATAGTCCTGGAACAGATTTACAGTGAGAAAGTAAGGATCCTGGCACAGATCGTACGGACGCCGGCATACTAATGCCGTCGTCGCAAAAAGTTTGTGGGATTGCCGGATGCGTATGAAAGGCCTGGCAGGACATGAATGTATACTTTTTCTCCTGCATTAATTGCCGTTGTCATTTCGGGTAATAGCAGGTAACCATTTGCTTTGGTCATAACGGTCATCATTGCTGTATCACCTGTTATAGGAGTTGCCTTAACATTACCATCCTTTGACGACCATGCAGTGACATAAGCTATTTTTGTAAATTTACTAAATTTTTTACGTGCCTCCCATTTTTTTGTCAATGTTCCCGCTATTTGTAGTCCGTCAAATTCTGGCAGACCTGAAAGATATCGTAGAATTGGTCCAGCAAATACGATAAAAGCATTAACCGCTCCTTGAATAGGCCCAGGTAGAATAATTATCGGTTTACCCTTTAATACCGCTACACCAGCCACCCGTCCACGATCAAGTTTCACACCATGAACCAATACACCAGGTCTTCCCAAAGAGTTGATGGATTGTTCTACAACATCATATTCTCCCACTGAAGAACCTGCAGTTGTGAGAATCATATCAGTTGTCTCCAAAGCCATTCTGATCTTCTCTGCGACCTTGTTTACATTGTCTGACGTTACACCCAAATCAAAAGATACCCCCCCGCCTTCCTGTACCAATCTAGAAATGAAATGGCTATTAGTATTCAAAACCTTAGCAGTAGCACCGTTAATTTCGTTTGGATTATCAGTTAGCTCGTCACCTGTTGGAATTATTGCAACTCTAGGTTTTCTAAATACGGGCACCCTAAAAGTACTAACCATAGCCAATAGCGCGACATCTTGTCCTCTTATTACATTTCCTCTATGTAATAAAACAGACTTTTTCCTTACATCCTTACCTAAAGGAGAGACGAAAGATCCCATTGGAAGAGCGGCCAGAATACCCACGTTATCTTTCGATATATTTGTGTTTTCGATAGGGATAACGGTATCAGCCCCTTTAGGCAAATAGCCACCAGTAGATATTCTATATGCTTGTCCAGAATGCAAGACAATACCTGGAAAATTACTTAACCCAATATTTCTGATTATTTTTAACGTTATTGGATGGTGATTCGAAGCATGTTTAATATCGTTAGATAACACCGCAAACCCATCCATGTTGGAAGAATCATACATAGGAATGTTGACAGATGATATTAGATCTTTAGACAGAACTCTCCCATAAGCTTCTAGAACGAAAACGTGTTCAGCTTGTGGACTGAAGCTAATATTTTGTCTAAGGCGTTTGTAGGCTGCTCCAGTTGAAAGATATTTAATAGGTTTGAATGTCACTCAATTCAAACTACAATATATATAACAAGCTAACTTTACTAAAAAAGTATAGCTAACCACCACATTGAGAGACCTTTTGTTGCCGTGTGCCTATCTTCTCCTGATCGGTAAAGATTATAGTTCCTCCAATTTTTCTTTGAAATATTCATATCGTTTTTTCTATTTTCTCTGCGACGGGTTGTATAATGTAGTCTAATTTATATCTATTTACCCGGGGACAAATCATTCCTAGCCCTGATTAGCTATGCCAGATAGGTTCTTGAAAATTTATTTTATTATGAGCTAGCAGTCTTGAATAAATGAGTGACGTACAAAAATGACACGTCATCATATCACCATTAATAGAATAATTATGCTCTGTATTTAACATATACTGATACAAACAGGTTTACTCGATACAAGTCTCCCCACGTCACAGATCAATGACTATCTGGATATCTTTATGACGAGGGGCTCCTCATTAATCGATCAAACAACTGAATGTGTCGTAATAAGATTGAACTCGCCTCCGGGTAAATGCCGTATAATGTACACAATAAACTACAAAGCAATTCTACTAGAAACGCCGTCTCCGCTGGACGGAGGCAATCTTTCAATCTCTTGCGATCTTTATATCATATCATGCCCAAATATATAGTGGGGTGCGTCTTATCGTCCATGAAATGCAGTCATAGTCGTGAACTAGACGATACAATTGATACCTCGTATATGGATGATGAGTCATTACGAGAATCACTTAATCATCTAAGGGAAGTTAATAAAAAATTAATAACTAAATATAAGAATCAACGGGAATTTGTCAGTTTGGCCGCTCATGAATTGAGATCTCCCGTTATGCCTATCTTGGGAACACTGGAGTTGATAGAATATGAATTTGAGGAATCAGATAAAAAAGAAATTAAATTGCAAAGAGAGCACTTTGAAAGAATAATGCGTAATACTAAAAGATTAGAAAGGCTTGCTTCTGCAATTTTAGATGTAACAAAGATTGATGATCAAACACTAAGATTGACCAAGGAATATTTCAATTTGAACAAGACTGTGTTAGATCTTATACAAGATCATAAAAGACAACTTGAGAAAAGTAATGCAAGTACAAAGCTATTATACGAGTTTAAGATAGAAGAGGAAGAAGAAATACCAAAAAGAAAAGAAGTTTTTTTGACAGATATTTTCATAAATGCTGATAAAATCAGGATAAATCAAGTCATCGATAATCTACTAAGTAATGCCATAAAATCTACTGGAGAAGGCACAGTGTCGATTTTGATCACCCTCAAGAGAGGTAAAAATCATACCGACACAATTATTGTCCGTGTTAAAGATATTGGTACCGGAATACATCCCAAAATTTTGCCGAGATTGTTCTCGAAGTTTGTTACCGGAAGCGACATGGGCACGGGTTTGGGATTATTCATTTCAAAGAATATTGTCGAAGCTCATGGTGGGAAGATATGCGGAGAGAATAATGCAGATGGAAAAGGAGCTACCTTTGTTTTTAGTTTGCCCTCCACAAGAAATAACGAATAGTTCATATCCTCTTTAAGAATTATTTTGCATCCTAGATCTCAATAGTTAGATCATCTGAAGAGCAAGATCAGTTAAGATACAGGTTGCTAAAAACTTTTCTAGCCACTGATGAAAGAGACCTGAAGCAATCAGATCATCGTTACAAGACGCCGAGAATATACTCCTCAACTCCCAGGATACAATGTAGCTTCCAAAAAAAATCCCGTTGTCCATAGTTCTAATTCTAATTTCCTGTTCACTAATGAATAACGCATATGACAGAGAACCGCATCCCATGCGTGTTAGAAGAAAAGTGCCATTAAGTATTATTATTCATTAGAGGATGACCCAAAATTACGAGGTAAGTCGCGCTTGCGGCACAAGTTGCACATATTAAACAAACACAAGTTAAAAAAACAACTTGCACGTTAGAGTCAAATAATCTTAACGCTAACCTCAATTGCGTCTTTTACATCCGCGTTGAACTCCAATTCTGTCTGTATGGTCCTGCTTTTATATCGTCCAGATTTTCTTACATATTCAAGATAGTCTTTCATGGACTTTTCAAATACGCCAACATTGTCTGCTACTACTACGGCATTTTTCTTGAGATTCTTCTCAACAAGTTTAAGATACTTAAGGTATTCTTCTTTTGTAGCATCTAAAAAAACCATGTCAAAGTTTGCATGTAGTTTTGGAACAATTTCCAAAGCAGATCCACTTAGAACGTTTACTTTGTTTGCAAGAGCCGCATCTTCTATATTTTTTCGTGCAATTTTTACATTTCCTTTATCTATTTCAATGGTTATCACCTTTCCAGTATTGTCATCTGGTAATAGACCACCCATGAGTATAGAAGAATATCCGTGTAATGTGCCAATTTCGAGAATATTTTTGGGTTTATACTGTTGAATTACATCAGACATAATTTTTCCTTTGATAGGACCTATAGACGGTAGAGATTCTCTTTCACTCATGCTTTCTAGTTTCTTTAACACCTTATTCGTTTCTTCCTTCATACTATATTATTATAGATAAGCTTGAATACTATTTGAAATATCCTCAAACAGACAAATGGAACTCCAGCATTGCTGACCGTTATTTCATAAATTTATGTTACCATGAGAACAACTGTCGATGGCATTATACTAAGTGAGCTTAACTTATCAATTCACTCTCGAAGTTGATAGGAGATGTTCTGTCGGTCATTGGATATCCAACGTCAATTTAACAGTTGTACGTCACAAGTTCATATTACTAATAGGTAGATAGTAACTACGATTATCGAAGCTTAACACGATGATTTAGGATAGTGTAAGCTGATTTTTAAATGACATATGTTTTGACATTCCGATGATTGTTTTGATTGAATGTAGTGAAAGTAGAGATTGCCAGATTTCTTTTCTATTTTGAGACCTCTTTCAAAGCCTTTGTGCGTGTCTTCGTGTACCATATATACCATTCTCATAAACTTATCATCTCGAGATAGAATCTCAAAATAATATGAGATCTCTGCTTGCAGCGCTTGGGAACTCTTTTTACCATTAAAACCAATACCGGGCCTGGTCATAAATATGTGATATTGGAGGCCCGACAGGCTTCGACAAAAGTCCAGTTGCAGTCTTCTTTTTGTCATGCTAGTAATACCTGTACGGCATGAACATATAAACGAGAAATATGACGCGTTGAAGAAACGTGTCTAGATTTTGGAAGAGATTCTTTTATCTGCAGGAGAGAGAAGAACTCAGGCATCTTACAATTGTCTGATATGCAAACAACTCAAGGATTTTAAATCGTATATCAAGGAATATATTCCATGACACGATCATAGTATAAGGAGATGCGGTCCCATGTTTTGGTGACGAAGGTTTTTCCCGATGAGGTTGCCACTTTGTCATCCCTCATCGGGTTTTGTTTCCTTTATCATCTTTTCTCGTGGGTCGCATCCCTATACCCTATACACCACCTTTATCGTGGCTATCGTTTCCTGAAAGTTGCCGCATTTGAACGGTTTCGGAGTATTCTTGTTTTTTTGAGACCGTCTCCAGTACAGTGATAAAAAAAGCCAAAAAAAGCAGGACATTTTATAAGCATGTACTAATAGCACTGTTATGTGAGAAAACGTATAATACTGCCTGTTTTAATAGGCATGACTTTGATTCTAAGCATATTCGTTAGCACGACGTCTATAGTCCAAAAGACTTATGCGCAAGCGAGGACGCAGACATCAAGCAATGGCGTACCCGGTCAAAACTCCGCGTCGATGGTCTTAGGAAGCAATGGCGGATCTGGCAGAAACTCCGCTGTACAAGGCGTGGCAGGAGTACCTAGCTCAGTACATATGACAGGTTCGATAATCAAGTTCATAATACACAGGGATAACCCAATCATGGAGCCAATACCCCTATCTACACTCATAGCCCTCAAGTTTATCAAGAACTTCCGTCCCGTAACCCCGGCTAGGGAGCGTCTTCCCTAGCCCAAGTGTGGCACATAGTCTTAGGGCTTACAGAAACAAAATATCGGGCAGAATGTAAGTCGGTTGTGAAAAACCCGTTTTCTCAGCATCATCAAGCCTTCACACCTACACCCAAGGTTTCAATTGAGAAAATTCTCTTGTTGATGAGGATATATTGATGTGACGGATTCCAGATAAACTATACTCTTTACATTCTGCTTTTGAATTGCATTATCAAAAGGTCTTCGGCTTGAGTATCATGTCAGTGTTGTTGTTGATTACCGCTGGTTTCGTATCCAATGGACAGAAGGCATATGCGCAGAACTGCACAGTTGATTCATCAATCTGTACACTCCTGATTTCGTTGAGTGGGTTTCCTAATCAGGTAGGCACCTCGGATACAACTGTAGAGTTAGATTGCGATTGGTATTACAGCGAGGCGCTATGTTTTGCAGTCCCCACACCTTTAATGCCCCTGCAAGGAATTGGAACAGGATATATAACTGAAGGCTTTATGACTACTAGTACCACTACTCCCCCTGATGGTTATATTGTGATTGACCACCTGCCTGGCCAGACAGCTCCTGCATCTGACTCCATTTGCCGGGGGAAATACCAACTTACAATACCTGGCATTGGGACTGGTATGTCCGACTGTCGAATTATCTCATAAATATCTGAGTATATGTCCGCCTGTCGATTATACCAAATTGCTAAGAAATGTCACGTCAATGTAGCCAATCGATTAAACCCTGACGGCGCCCAAGGAGGAGGCGGTGGCGCTTGATGTGGGAGAAAGCCCATGAGAAAACGGCGATACTGCTAATAGACATGACGAATATTCACAACCCTAACCGCCTGAGAAAGCCCATTCTGGCATGGATTGACATGCTATCTCAAATATTCCTTGTTGGCATATATACACCTTGACCCGAGATGTATGGGGATGACTTTTATCAGTGATATTCTGAGAAAAAAACTAGAAAGTATAGAGGACACGAGTTCTATCAAAGAAGCAGCGAAGAAAATGAAGGAGAGGGATGTCAGTTCTTTGGTGGTAGTAAATACGGGCAATGAAGTCGTGGGCATAGTCACTGAACGTGATATCATCAGAAAGGTATGTGTCAATGATGTACCTACTAGTGTAGTGATTAGCAAAGAGATAATGTCCACACCTCTTGTTACCATCAAGGGTAGCTCATCGACATCGGCCGCAGCTGAGATGATGATAAAAAACGAAGTGAGACATTTACTTGTCATAGATGATCAAAACAAACCTATCGGTATAATTACTCCACTAGACCTTACAAGAAATCAAGGGGATACAGCCGACGAAGACAGGGAGGCGATTGAAACAGTGTTAGATAGATATATGGAATGGCTCTAGGCCACGTTTTCCGTCAACGCCAGCATCCAATTGTTTAGAATCAAGGGCCGGCCGTTTTATCGGACCGAAAGAGCTTCCTAACGATTTTCTTAGAGCTCAAATATATCCAGATTTTCTTCTATACTCTTAGCAGTTTTTGTGTAGCATTTCAGATATATCTAGGATTTCTACTGAGAAGTGAACCATAATGAGAAATATTGGAATTACAACGTTTGTGACATTCCTTATGGTAGGCACAGCAATTATAGGAAGCGGTCACATCGTGTTAGCACACAATGACAACTATACGAGGGACTTTTCCAACAGTGGCAACAATCAAGAAATACAGCAAGACTGCGGTAATTCCTGCACTCAGACTTGGTCAAACACCGTTAGTTCTGGTTCAGGATTGACAAGTCCATCTCCATCACCAACTCCTACAACTCTAAGTATACTCATCATCGCCGAAACAGAGGTACATTGGAAACCAACACTGCAGCCGCAGGAATTGGTGGGGCCATTATAACATTTTCGGCTGTACTGGAAAACAGTTCAGGTTCATTTCCTTTTACACTTCCACCGACACAGACTGACAGCAATGGAAACTATATTGATTTTGTTTCTTTTCCTGAGCAGTGCATGTTTTCCCCCACCCGGTGTTTTGTCACAGCACACTATGCTGGCGCAGCATATGACGCATCAGACTCGGAACAGGTCCAGACCCCTCCCTTCTGAAATTGAGAACAATTCTATCGGACTAGACGAGATCATCGAGACACCCAAAATATCGCTTTATCAGACCAAGACGGATTCCAACCGAGAGGTTTACTACGGGACGCGATTTTTTCCTTTGAATCATCAAGCATCTTGCGTGTTCTCTCGTCTAGATTTATTCTATTATAGAATCTCTCAAGCGTCTCTCCATCTTCCTTCGAATGCTTGTCAGATAATTTCTTATTGTTTTCGGATCTCCATCTTTCGTAAATATTTTCTGTGCCCTGCTTTATATCAAAATCCTGTCACATCCTTCTCTGTCTCGCTTTCTCGTGTCTTTAGTTGCCAGGGTGATCTGCCTTAGGTCTGCAGACTAGAATATATGTGTTTTAGAACGATGTTAATATAAATTGAAATACAATATTATAAAATCCCTCGATTCGGGTGCTTTTGGAACAGTTTATGAGATAGAGGCAGATGATAACGAAAGATATGCATTAAAAGAGCTGAAGAACTTTGATATGGTTAATAAAGAACGTTTTGAAAGAGAGATCAAGGTATTATCTGAATTAAACCATCCTAACATAGTTAAGATATTCCAATGGAACATAGGTGGAGATCCACCTAATTTTATGCCCTATTACATAATGGAGTATCTAGCTGGTGGTTCCCTTAGACAGCACATGGATGAAAGATTTCGTAATGATGAAAGGTATGTTTTTGAAAGGAAATGGACGATCAATAGAATCATTCTTGCAACATGTAATGCTTTAGCACAAGCGCACAGTTCTAATATTTACCATAGAGACCTGAAGCCTGATAATATTATGTATACAAATTCTACCAGATCTGAAATAAAGATTGCAGATTGGGGCCTAGGTAAAGATATCAACAGAGAATCACTTGCATTGACTGCTGCGTCAGGAGGAGAAATAGGTGGAACGCCTGGATATTGTTCACCTGAACAGTGGTTTGCTTTAGATAAATTAGTTGATGGTCGTACAGATATCTATTCGTTGGGGGTGATATTTTATGAGATGATGACTCGTAAAAGACCGCCTGCATATGACGATAAAATGACAAGACCCCAACTTGATCCTCCTTCTAAATATCATGTGACAATTTCTAAAAAGCTAGATCACTGTATATTGAAGATGATCGATCTCAAACCTGAAAATAGGCAACAGTCAATCTGGGATTTGATTTATGAACTGGAAACTCTGCCTGATATATACTCATAAGTATGTAAAGACCTTCCGTGGCTGTTATCTGCGCTCTATATCTCATGAACAGAAACCTTTTGGATGGCTTTGTATTGTGATTCCGTAATGCATATTCTTGTGATAGCTCCGTGCTTCAGCTAAAATCAAGATCAAATGATCTACCAAAATTAAACGATCTTCTCTTTTGATACTATTTTCTTAATCCCGTTGACAATTTTAATTATGCTATCTGGCATGTCTTAGGAGACATCGGTCACGCCTGTTGTATGTGCGTTAGCTCCTACCGTGATGGTTAATGTATATGCGACGGTACGGGGTTTCACGCACTATCCCGAATTTAGAATAAACTAATCAATAATGACAATCAAAATCGAAATCGGCCTATAACCCGGCAATTCCCATATATCGTAATAATAATACTTAAAATTTCATTATGTACCATTGTTAGCTTCGCCATTATGGTTCTGTATTTCGCGCTTCATCGAATTTATTATGTGTTAATTGAGCAATTATTGAAGGACAAGTGCCTGTTTATGACTATGTCGCCATCTTTGTCGAGCCAGTTATTTACGTCATTGCGTGGGAGGATATTATAGTATTGTAGTTTAGCAAATACCACTACTGCCTGTAACAAAACTTGAAGCGCAAAGATATTAAGCGATACTAGTAACACGTATATACTTTGAAGGAGTAGATAGAGAGATATGCAATCAACAAAAACCAAAATAGAATCGTATCCTGCACCGAGCCAGCTGGCTACGCAGACTGATCTTTCTCCAAAGGAAGTTAAAGCTATAACTGAGGCAGTCAATCCACTAATTGCCGATGCTTTCACGCTTTACGTCAAGACAAAAAATTTCCACTGGCATCTATATGGTTCCCATTTCAGAGACTACCATCTACTGCTTGATGAGCATGCAGATGCAATATTCGACTCAATCGACATAATGGCAGAACGCGTGCGAAGAGTTGGAGGCACAACCATACGAAGCATCAGTCACATAGGTCAACTCCAAACCATAGAAGACGACAACAGCGACGTAGTGCAGGCCGGCGAGATGATTCGGATCTTGATGGAAGACAACGGCCACATCGCTAAGATGATACGTGATGCAATCACGGTATGCGACAAGAACCGGGACTCTGCCACTAGCAACCAGCTTCAAGACATTTTGGACAAGACAGAGCGTCGCAAATGGTTCCTTTATGAAGTGATGCAGGGATCAAAGAATACCGAATAAATATATTGGTATGTCACGTAAAACAAAAGACTCCATTCCAAAAATCGTTGCAGTGGAAATGCTAGAAAAGAATGGTGTCGACGTAGAACGCCTAAAGGGATCGATTCGAAGAGGTGTCGGAGCTGAATTCTCAACTTACTATCATTATACGATTTTAAGAATGCATTGCACAGGGTTGGAAGGCGAGGGCGTTAAGGAGATAGTGGAGGATGCACGCATTGAAGATAGAAATCACTTTGAATCGATGGTTCCCAGATTGTACGAACTGGGTGGTTCTTTACCGAACGATGTTAAGGAGTTGATGGACCAAGCTAGCTGTCCACATGCCTACCTTCCAGATAACTGGGAAGACATTGACTCAATATTGAACGTGCTGTTAGAGGCAGAACAATGTGCAATGAGAACATGGGGAGAGGTTTGCGACATGACCACGGGGAAGGACCCAAGAACATACAGTATAGCGCGTTGCAAGAGGAAATAGAACACGAGGCATGGTTTATAGAACTTTTATCGAAGAGGCCGTCTGGTCATTTTAGGAGACGCTTTGTCGGACAATCGCCACACAGTGCACAACACGCCATAAGAAATTAGAATTTATCCTATCGCGAATACAACGACAATGTATTGGTGGAGAACTAGAAAAATGAAAGATGTTGAAGCTGGTAGTTCGGTAAATAGAACAAGTGCTACAATTGCCAATCGAGGGTATACAAGATATACTATCGAAGGAGGAATAGCCTTATCTTTGATAGCTCTAGCTATCGTATTTATTAGCTGTACTACTCAAGAAGGCTATGGTTTGGCTTCGCAATTTTCTGTGGGTACGTTTAATTATACTGGACATAAAAAATAAAAAATAGCCAACTAATAGTAGGCTCTTAGAGGAAATAGCTATGTATATGCTAGGCTATGCTCTGGTATGACCATTTATATAAGACCAGCTACTATTTTGATTGCATATGTCATCCTCATTGCAGCAACAACAACAACAATCTCAAGAACAAGATATCACTCATCTCAAAAATATCCTTGATGACAATTCACTTACTTTTGCCGAAAAAGCAATAAGCATAAAAAACGTTGAAAGACATAATAAGAAAACTAAAGTAATATCTATGGCCGGAGATATTGTTATTGTAGATGTAGACCTTGCAATGGCACAAGATAGCACCGGCCCTCTGGCAATACGTTCTCTTAATGAAATGGGTATAGACAGGCTATATGATCCTTCTAGGGTTTTACTGGTCATAGACCACACTTTCCCGGCAGCAGACGAAAAGGTCGCAAATTTACATGCCTTGATAAGACAGTTTGTCTCAAAATATAACTGCATGCTAGTGGAAGGCTCAATTTCACATCAATACATTCTTGAATATCTTGTCAATCCTGGTATGATAATACTAGGAGCAGACTCTCATACATGTCAAGCTGGATGTGTGTCAGCTTTTGCTAGTGGGATTGGAAGTACTGAAATTGCAGCAGTTTGGGCAACAGGCCAATTATGGTTACGAGTACCGGAAACCATAAGGATTAATCTATCCGGGATGTTTAGTAAAGGCGTATTTGCACGCGATTTAATTTTAGACTATATCGGAAAAGTAGGTGAAGATGGAGCAAATTACAAGGCGTTAGAATGGACATTTTCAAATGATATCGTTAAGAGACAATTTAGTTTGGATTCAAGAGCATGTATAAGCAATGCGTCAATGGAGTGTGGAGCCGAAGTGTCAGTATTTCCCATTGACGAAATTACAAAAAATTATTTAGACAAAAATCCTAGAATTAACAATACAGAAAGGGTCGAGATCCGGTCAGGTAGTTCTGCCAAGTTCAAGGACGATCTAGAAATAGAATGCAACAGCATAGAACCACAGGTTTCTGGTCCAGACAATATTGACAAGATACATTCAGTAGATGAATTAGGAAATATAGAAATTGATCAAGCATTCATAGGTTCTTCTACAAATGGAAGAATAGAAGATCTAGAAATAGCAGCTCGTATACTTAAAGGCAGAAAGGTTCATAAAAATACAAGATGTGTGGTTACGCCTGCATCTGTCAAAGTGTATGAAGAGGCTATTAAACGTGGGTATGTAGAAACCTATCTTGAATCAGGAGCAGTTTTTACTAACGCTACATGTGGAGCGTGTGTTGGTACTCATCTGGGTGCTCTTGGAGAAAATGAAATCTGTATATCTTCTTCATCAAGGAACTTTGTTGGAAGAATGGGAGCACTTTCATCAAAAGTTTATCTTGCATCTCCTGCGACAGTAGCAGCTTCCGCAATAGAGGGCAAAATAACTGATTCCAAGAGGTATCTATGACTATGAATGAAGATATGTCATCTGGATCAGCAGATGCTAGCATGTTGACAGGAAGAGCTTGGTTATTTGGAGATAACATTAACACAGACATAATCATCCCTTTTAGATTCAAAAGTAGGACTAATGATCCGTATGAAATGGCAAAGTATGCTATGTACGGCTTCGATTCTGACTTTCACAAGAAAATTTCAAAGGGTGATATAGTGGTAGCAGGCAAAAACTTTGGAGGAGGTTCCAGTAGAGAACAGGCTCCGGTAGCGTTAAAATACGCAGGAATTTCGGCAGTCGTGGCCGAAAGTTTTGCCCGTATCTTCTACAGGAATGCATTTACCATTGGATTACCCGCACTTGAAATACCAGAAATAAAGGGAAAAGTGAATCAGGGAGATGAACTAAAAATAGACATAAGCAAGTTTACTGCAGAAAATAGTAGAACCAAAGATATTTTTCAAGCTAAAAAAGTACCAGAGTTTATGCGACAGATGTTACTGAAAGGCGGATTAGTTGAATACTACAAGAAGTACAAACGATTTCCGTGGATTCACTAGTAGAATGAAAGTGATAAATCACATGGAATTTCTGGGACGACTCGTTTGAGCCTGTTTGAATTTGAGTTATCGAAAATATCTTTTCCGAAAATCTGTGAGAACCATTTTATCATAAAATTTTTCAATATGGCGTGTGTAGCTAATACTAATAATTCACTACTCATATTCTTGCTCCTCACGATGTTTTGAGAGAAATTCCGAATGAAGAAACGCAATCACTTCCTAAGCCTAAGTCACAGCATTTTCTTTTCGAATTACTTTCTTCTTTTTACTATAGTTATTTATTCTGTTCTTTTTAGTATAGTTAAC
>JASHSN010000186.1 GCA_030038695.1 Nitrososphaeraceae archaeon | reverse complement strand
CTATTACCTGCAGATATCCCCGAAATCACAAGATATTTTCCAATAGGAACTTTTTCCCCATTGATCGGAGAGGATATTCTAACATTATGTCCATTAGGATATTTTGTAATAGGAATAGCTAAAATGGATTTATTATCGGTGACGAGTATGTTAGCATGGCTTTTTGAAAATACTTGCCCAGTTACTAGGGTCAAAACGACAGAACTAAAAAGTAAGAGCATTAACGAAACACGCCATTTGGGCAAGCTTTGCATGTCTTCAAAATGTTATTCGTATATTTTATTCATCCTCCATTTATTCTCAACGAATTCATTAATGAGACCATCTCTTCACTATTAGATATGTCATTTAATCCTCAATAATAGTAATTCTTGTGTGCTCGTAATACTCTTTGTTGCCGTTGTCCTGTGTTAAGTGTGGATTCATAATAGCAGGCCCGTATCATTTGATCTATGACAATTATCCCTATGGAATAGTCGAATATGCTGGCTTAACATCTTAAGAAGCACATGATTACCCAGGACGTCTTTCATCTTCAACCTCTGACATAGAACATGGAGTGATTTGCAATCAGGGATATACTGACCAACTCTCCAGTATTCTTATCATCTGTACCAAAACGAATACCAGGATAAAGTATATTGCTGCTATAGCAAGAATTGTTATAACTGCTGAACTTTTACCCAGAGCCATATATTATACATATGAATATATTTCACTGAGATTGAGGGAACGTCAGTATAGAATACGAATGCATGCGTGAGCGCTCATGTATGGACAGACTTCAACATTTTAAGTCTTGTCCTTTAACATGTATCTGACCATGTAGTATATTTCATCCATTTGTTGTTTTTCTCGATTCGACAAATACTTGCTATTTTTCTTTATTCTTTCTATACCACAGGCAAGGCTTTCATAGTTCTCATCATCATTATTATTTACTGATTTTGCGTCCATATTTTATTTCGAGTCTCAATAATTGGCAGTCAGTACTTAAGCTTAAGCTTTTTCGTTCACTTCATTTGACATTTGATACAACAAAAATCAAATATCTCTACCACGTTATCCATAATAATGTCATGAGACGAAGAGTCGGGCCGTGCACTTAACGAACATATGCTGAATTCTGATTAGGTTCTATTTCTAGAATAGTTGGTCAGTTGCCACTACAAGCTAATTAATTTTTCTGCTAAAATATTGTCTTATGTCATCAGTAATCCAGTTGAAACACGCAAAAAGTGCACACTGATTAGCTAAGCTAAATAACGAAACAACTAGTTTGTTGAAAGACATGTAAAAGCCTATTCCGAATTCTCTATGGTTAGCTGACCCCTTATTGTGCATGACCTAGAAGGATATAGCCGTAGAGAGGCTTTTACATAGAAGCACAATAGATATAGCTTCACTCCCTTTCTTGTTGTGATAACTACGAAACAACTGAACCCCTTTATATATGGGATTCAAATCCCACGCAGTACACTAAATCAGTCTGATAGGAATTTTCAGTCAAGTAAGGCAAATATTTGAAACCAAACTACCAAAAATACCTGTTTTATGGTTCCATTTGAAAATAAGTGGCTTCGGACTCTTTTATGACTTCAAACTTGTAAATTTGTAACGTTAATAATTCAATAGTAGCCAATAGTTACTATGCAATCAATCATTGACGTAGGATCGCCCATAAAATATGATGTGTGAATGTTAAAGACCAGATGAATTACGAAGTCAGATAGCTGTCAGATGAACGTCAGATAGCTGTCAGATGATGGGTACACACATCCTTTTCCTGAATAAATGCCACGTTTTGTACAGTATTTTCAAGAAAAAGCCCCCCTAGTGTACTGCTGATGTGTTGGAGCCATAGCAATCCATAACATATTCCATGAGCATTCTGTCCTCTTTTTCTATCTTTTTGTGTCCGTGTTGTCTACGAAAAGCACATTGCCCGTCCTTCCCTTTATTTTGTGGCATTACCGCGGGTAACCGCACACCTTTCAGAATGCATATGGAAGGATAATGTGAAAACTTGTTTCAATCACTAGATGATCACCCTTTCTGAAGAGCTCCACTTCTAGAATTCTATTTGGTTAGTGAGTTGCTACTGCAAGCTAATAAGATTTCTGCTAAAATAGTTGTCATCGGTAACCAAGTTGAAACAACGTAAATACGCAAAAAAAGGCGCGAAAAGTGCGCGAACTCATGAAGCTCATATAGCCGCCAGGAGCGTAGGAGTTAGGAAATTTGATCTCGGCCATCGCTTTCCATATTTCTAGCCTCTTTCTTACAGAGGATAGACGGAATATAATTATATTATACGTCTATCATCGTTGCTCAACACCCAGGACATCTGCGTGAGGTATTGCGTACACATGCAGCACACACCCATACCGTGGTAGCATGGCATGAATAGATAATGAGCGAAAAAACGTCATGTTACATAGAACGCCGCTTTAGCTTTTTGATTTCTGAAATTGCTGCTTCTCTAACATAGTCACTCGCCATACTGCTATCTACGCAGATTGCCAATAGTCTTGGAAGGGCGTCTTCACCAAACGCCGCTAATGCCTCTACTGCTCTAATACCTTCACGCGGGTTCATAGCCATAATTGCGCTGCGCCTTAGCTTCTCCATCTGTCTCTGTCGTTCTTCCTCTGACAATTTTGTTATTCCATTATAATGTCAACTACCACCGGTCTACTTGCTCAATCCTCATAATATGAACAAATCGGTAGTCGCGCCAAACAAAGGCCAATAGAATCAATGCGCCTAATGGAGATAGACAAAAATTCTTCAAAATGAAAAGCTGCTATAGTTTTACCCACTATATCAATCATCCATGATTGCTGTAGATGGTCAAACGTATCCCTTTCCTGACCGATTGGAACCTACGTAAGGAAAGCAGAATTGCCTAATATCAGTGAAACCATCGTACCAACCCTGATCTGTTCTCTCTGACCCAGAAGGCATTTGTCTATGAATAAAACCCTCCTCAACCAATCCTGCCAGAATTTCCTCAACCTCTGAGATAGATATATCGAATCCATTTCTTTTCAATGAAATGAAAATTTCCTCAATGCTTGCAGACATTTCTATCTTTCCACAACTGAGATATCCTATAATAATTTAATATAGGAATCGACTAGTATAATTTTACTAAAACATCTTGTGACAAAGAATGTTATAGAATTGTGAATCTAGACCTAAACTCGCAGCTCACGCTGTAATGCTATTGGGTATCCGTTCTTCCAGTCATGGGATGTAAAGACAATTAGCTAGTAGCAGCAAGCCCATTTTCCTATCTGTTGAACTTGCGGTAAATTGCTATTATGTTATTGCATATCTTGCACTGATATTCTCCCTTCTCAATAAGGATTATACCATTCCCTATCTCTTCATTTGGATTTTCGTATGCTATGTTTGGGCAGCCATTATATTCCCTACTACATTTTTTGCAGAAGTACCTTGTAAATCGATCTTCACTTAATCTGTCAATGTTAGCTAAGAATATTTGAGGAACGCCTAGGCTAGCTCTCAGTTCTTCTTGTTCTGTTAGCTTAGCCAAAACATAGCCACCAGAACCTAACAATTTCTTTTCCTCCAGATCTTCGTTTTGGCCCAAGACAGATTATATCCAGTTCAAGCTTATAATTTGGTTCTCTATGCAATGCGTTTTATCTACGCATTATGGTTCTGACGTGCCTTTAATGGTGTAGATCGTAACAATAATGCAGTATAATTTTGTAAGGGATGACGGTTAAATAAACTTATGAACTCATTCACGGAGCTTATTCAAGCATAAGTGTTCCCCGATCATGCATTTGCTTGTCGGAGAACCGCTGCTAATTTTGTCGTGGTTGTAACAATAATTGCTGATCTTCTCTTCTTGCTCTCAATTTAACTTTATATTTCAGATTACGTGGTCTTGTCCTCAACCTGTAACCACAACACGGACACCATAGGCCATCCCATTTTAAGAATAACTCACATATCTGGCAACGCTTCTGTCCAGTAGAATAACGACCTGTTCCAACCGGTTTCTGAGCTTTATGACGTATACATATTCCTTTACAAGTCATTTTAGCTGGTCACATACCTTCGCTATTTTTATATTTAAATCAGATCGTTGTGTTTGCCTACAATTTCTCCAAATAGTTAATATTATCAAAGATACCTGATATATGGCAATTGGAAGAAGCAGACTTCTTTCATGAAATATGCTTGATTTCATTGTACGCTAGCAAAGCTGTCAAATTCGCAGCTGTTGTTGATTCAAAAGGGAAATTGATTTTGGCCAAATCCAAGAAATTTCACATTTATAGTCATCGGGCAAGCCTTCTATATGCACCTAAGATGCAACAGCAAGATCAGACACTCTTACCACAATCTTGTCACTCCTTCTGTTATGAATATTTAATACCAACACTTAAGGATATAACAAACCGCAGCTATCGCGAACAATACTCAAATAGGGCCCATTTTGAAATAACTGAAATAGATAAAAATATTGGTCTAAAGTTAGCCGTAACGCCCCTGACAGAAAGCAGAGACAAGTATCTTTGCTTATATTTGCAGTTACCTCCAGAAATGCGGATTGATGGACACCAACAATTAATTTCAAAGCTTACTAACGTTCTCCAATAAATTATGTTATTGTGTTTCAGATTTTTTATCGATATTTAATACCTAGACCTCGACAGAGAGCATGAGATTTCTTCCCATGGTTCAAATGTAACTGCTTTTCTTTCGGACTAACATTTTGACTGCATTCTAGACATCGGCTGCGTGTTGCTGGTATCCTGAAATGTGCAATAATCAGCACTAACAAATAATCCCATAGGCTCAGTTTGCTAACGTTATCCAATAATATGCTAAGATGAAATGAAGATAATCATGTTATCGCAAGAAACCACAACAATATGGCGAGTTCATCGATACTACGTGGCAATATGACACACATTCAAGAAGCTGTCTGACCTGAATTATGTGAGTAATTAAGCAACAGTTACATTACTTTTATTACCAAACTATAGTAACATTCACTTGCTGCCTCTGCCTTTTCTTTGTTTACCTGGCTCCTCATTATAAGACATGGGAGGAGAATGATGACCAGAATGATGTCGCGTTGGCTTCGGCTGTTCGTCTAATTCTAGTTCTTTAGCCTCGTCTGTAGTTAGTCCTGATTTTTCGGTTTTATCTTTTTCGCTCATCTATTTTGTACAATAGCAAGTTTCCGTTGTAAGAAGGTTTCGTCAGACTCAGTTGGCTCTGTTTGGTCCGCTGAGGATAATGTATCTATTACTGATCCACTAAGGATAACTTATCAACCCTGACAAGAGATATAATCTTAGTTATTTTTACCACTGTGTGCCACTGGCATTGTTTTTATAAAACAGGTACCTTAATACAGAAGTGCAAATTCCGCTGCAATGACATGCCACTAAATTTCGTAGGTTTTCACGCATTAGTCATTTCTTATCTACTAAAACTAATATGTTTGCATGTCCCCTACTAAGATGTTGTCTGATTTAGTCAAAATTCCAATTGGAATGCTGCATGAACGTTTAGGAGAAAATGATCAAACATTTCTTGATGGTAAATTGCGTATTCCTAAGAACCCAGAAGGAATAATCATTTTTGCCCACGGGAGTGGGAGTGGTAGACACAGCCCACGAAATCAGTTAGTCGCTGAAAGGCTAAATGATGATGGTCTAGCTACTTTGCTTTTGGACCTTCTGACCGCAGACGAAGAGGAACTAGACAACCAGACCAGAAAGCTCAGATTTGATATTGGCTTACTCTCAAAGCGACTTATTTCTTCCATAAATTGGATTACGACTAATCACGATACTAAAAATCTTGCTGTTGGAATATTCGGTGCTAGCACGGGTGCCGCTGCCGCTCTGGTCGCAGCAGCTGAATTACCGAAGACTGTTTGTGCAATAGTTTCACGTGGAGGTAGACCGGATTTGGCTGGGAAGGACGTATTGAAGTCTGTCCAAGCGCCTACGCTCTTTCTTGTCGGAGGGAATGACCCGCACGTTGTAGAGATAAATGAAAATGCATTAAATGACATGACCGCTGAAAAGAAGAAGATTACATTGATTCCAGGTGCTACACATTTGTTTGAAGAACCGGGAAAGATTGAACAGGTTGCTAGAATTGCAAGTGGATGGTTTAGATGTTACTTTTTGATAATGAAACACAACAACCGGTGAGGTTTATTCATCGATTCATAAGCTACCCAATCTCTGGATTACTGCTTATCCGATCCATCACTTGTGTTTCTTACACAAACTCCAGTTTGATCATCTACCATGAACAATACTAATCATATGAAAAAGAAAATACCAGCCTCCCTGCAATTACTGCCACGTTACGGAAGACATTCGGAGTCATGGATGATACTATTCTTTATTCACCAATTACCTTAACTAGTACTCTTTTATTACGCCTCCCATCAAATTCGCCATAGAATATCTGCTCCCACGGCCCAAAATCTAGTTTTCCGTTAGTAATGGCTACTACAACTTCTCTTCCCATAACCTGCCGCTTAAGGTGGGCATCAGCATTATCTTCGCCTGTTTCGTTGTGTCGGTATTGCTTAATCGGAGCATGTGGAGCTATTTTTTCAAGCCATATATGAAAATCTTCGTGTAAGCCACTTTCATTGTCATTTATAAATACACTTGCTGTAATGTGCATGGCATTTACCAAACATAGACCTTCTTTGATTTTGCTTTCTTCAACAATCCTTCTAACATCTTGAGTTATATTTACAAACGCGCGTATTGTGTTGGTATTAAATGTAAGGTATTCTGTTTTAGTATTCACGTTTGAACTCATATGGAAGAAACTTATATTCTTAGAGCTCATTATTGATCTCATCGAAGCAGTGAGTAAGAGCTGAAAAAGCATTACAATTATTTATGTGGATTTTAGCAGTTGGAGCTCAGTATATTAAAACCAACATGGACATGGAGATGTTCCATGTGTGAAAATAGCCCACAACAGACTCCCCGTCAAAGACCCACGGTAGAAGATATATTCATGAATATCAAGAATTGAATATCAAGAAAGAGAGCTTTAACTGATTACCATTTTGATACACTAATCTACACTCTAGATCCCATCTCTTACTCCATGTTATCTTTCATCTCAGATGCATCAACACCTTTGCAGAGTGTATAAATCGAGCTGAGCGTCTAAAGAATTCTCGTCTCAGAGAATTATCAGTTAAATTATATATTAGCCCCTATAAATTAGGATAACCTAATATGATGGTGGTACGATTTACCAACGAGGTTCTGAATCCACTCATTATATACCAGAAATTTTATCTCCTTGGAACATATATGTGCGCTTGTGTAAAAGATAGAAGACTTGATTTATTAGGTTCTATGCCAGATATTATGGGATATTTCCTAACGATGGGATTTCAATATCACCATCCCTCATACAGGTTGGCAGATAGCAAATGCTTATGGACTTCTTTCTTCCTTCCCACGACTGGAAAAACATTGATCTATGTTTTGATGTTCATGTATAATTCTGGAAGGAAATGAAAATGTTGTCCCTATATTAAGTAATTTCGTTTGTCTATTTGTAGGTTTAAGTTATGATCGTTATCTTTGGAGGAGCAAGATATGTATAACAGAAGTAAAGAAACAATGTTTCAAAGAGAGTTAGCTTGATCTATTGAATAAATTTGTTCTGACATTTATAGTGATGATTTCAGCAGCTTCATTAATAATCGCGATCCTAATATTGCCATACCTTAGCAGAACTTTTTTTTTATTGAATAACAAGTCAAATTTTATTTCTCGTGGTCCGTTTGTCAAAGGACCAAGTATTGCACTTATAAGGCCTACTTTCACAGGTGCAGCGTACCATAAATCATTTTACAAGTTCTACTTCATATATGTTAGTCTACCACATGTCCGCAAGAATGTTACCACGGACCTAAACCTACTCTCAAGTAAGGTAACCAATCAAACAACCAAGTCATCTTCGAATTACACGTTCAATTACTTACCCGGACATTTGAAGAAGATACTTCCTAATTCTAACATTCATGTACTTACTGATGCTGATGCAGACTATGGCTCCATATTCTTCAAGAATGGAACCAACAAATATGATGTTGTTATACTTGGCCACCAGGAATATGAAACGCAGAGAGAATATGATAACCTAAAGCGATTTGTTGCTAATGGAGGTACAATGATTCTTCTGGATGGTAACGTATTCTATGCTCAGGTGAAATACAACAGCAAAACTCATACTATAACATTAGTTAAGGGACATGGTTGGGCTTTTAATGGTAAATCTGCTTGGAGGAGCGTAGGTGAAAGATGGCCAAATGAAACTTTACAATGGGTAGGTAGCAACTACCTTTGTTATTCATGTAATGTCACGTTTGGCAATAATCCATTTAATTACAAACATCACGAAGAACAATACGTGCCGCCCTGCTGTAGTACAGGAGATCGAATTCTGTGGAACTATAAAGCATCAATTACAAAAAAAGATTCAAAACCAGAGAAGATTTTGATCGCAACGTACGAACGAAATTATAAAAAAGGTAAGGTAATCGCTCTTGGGATCTACTCTGACGATCTAATGACTAACAAGAAATTTATTAACTTCCTCGACAGCTTGTTGTTGCGATATACGAAAGTCTAGACAGATGGTGTTGTTTTTCCTAATCAAAAAAAGATCAACAAATAACATTTCCGAGCATTTGTCGGAAAAACACAAATATCATAGTGACGATAAAACGTATGGTACAAATATGTACACCAAAATTCTGCCAGCAGTATCGATTATGATTTTGGTAGGTTCCTTATCTTGGGTTGCTACTTATAGACTATATTACGTTTTACCGCAGGAAGCAATAGCGCATACTGACAAGATGATCACATACGACAACTCTACTTACGGAATTCGAATGCAATATCCTTCTGACTGGCACAAAGAAGAAAATCTTAGTAGTGGTTCTGACAACAATAGCATGCTTGTTGATGTTGTTAAATTCACTTCTCCCACTAAGAATGCTTCTGATACATCCTCAGAAAGCTTTGATTTGAAGATAGACAATATATCAGACATCAAGCCCATCACCCTAGCCAAATATGCCAACAACAGTATTGAAGATTTAAGAAAAGATTTCGATATTATCAAGTTAGATAGAAATGCTAGCCTTTCAAACAATCCGGCATACAAATTAATATATACAGGAGTGGAAGAGGGAGTTGATCTTCGGGCTATGTTAATTTTAACAATAAAGGGCGATAAAGCTTATATCATTAGCTATAATGCAGAGCCAACAAAATTCTCGTATTACTTACCAACCCTGGAGAAGATGATCGATTCATTTGAAATAACTAGATAAGTCGGAAGCTTTCGGGGCCCATTGCGTTAGGGTAGTCAAGCTTGAAAGACTACTGTGTAGAAAGTCTACTAGTCTGCCCTCTTCATGACCATGCTCGCAGACAACTTAATTTTGGAAGTTTTAAAGTGAAAGACACATTCTTGAAGATTTATCTTAAACTTTGTCAGTCGCTAGGATAATACTGCATACATGTTAGGCATTCGAAGTAATGGTTTTTGTTTATGGAAACAGCAAACAGTTAGCTGGCTCATTTCGATTGAAGATGTTATACTTAGCTGCGTTTATGAAGACCTCTTTTGCCATGTGGGGAAATTTTATACATGTTCACCGAACGTTCTTTTAATGGAAGAGAATACTGTGTCTGCCATCCAACTCTACCCATAGCCTATGCTACGATTCCATCTTTTGAGGTTTATTTGTAGCTAGTACAGAGATATTGCTA
Organism: Nitrososphaeraceae archaeon; assembly: GCA_030038695.1. Classification (GTDB taxonomy): domain Archaea; phylum Thermoproteota; class Nitrososphaeria; order Nitrososphaerales; family Nitrososphaeraceae; genus Nitrosopolaris. The sequence continues at coordinate 992 of JASHSN010000186.1, read as the reverse complement.
GCATAACACTTAGTCGATTTGACCTTGGAATTATTTCTTGTTTTTATACTAGGTTTGATGTGGTTCTTGGATAGGGATCCATAATAGAAGCTTAATCAGGTATGTATAATAGAAGCTTGGTTAACCAAGTGGCTGTATTTCTAGATTATCAATACACATTTTCGTTGAGACCTACGGACCAAGCCCTCGTTAAACGACTGCTTGCAGTTTATTAATTTATATTATTCTACAGGGAATAGAAATGCAAGTGATACTAGTCCGGCCACGTTATGGCTAGAGCCCCATTGAGTTTGATATGAAAGGTATTCACGTTGTGACAGCAGCCCGACACATGATATCATTGTACCGGGAACAATGGTACGCATGCCATCCATGTCGGAATCACAACGTGAATATATTGTATTCTGGCTGACAGTATATAAGCAGATAAGAAGAATGTTCTAGATACTGTGATAGGTAAGTTAGAAGAAAGGATTGGCTTGCTTGAGAGCAGGTTAAATGAGATTAACAAGCCTAATACAGACGTCAGTATGTGATCGTGCCTCCTTTTCATCGCAGCTCCTGCAACCATTCTTTTAACCTGTCCTGTAATTCGAGAATACGTGATGGTTCACGAATTGCAGTATTCAACTGGCCATTAACCCATAGACACAGCATAGCCCGTTCTCCTAGTCTATACTTCTCAAATATCTTAAACAGATCCTGGTTCATGCCCCCAGGAGGCTTCCAATTTACATTATCTGGTTTGCTATTATTACTCCATTTATCGAGATGAGTCTGCAGATTGTCTGCTGATGACGCTTATACTCCGATGAAGACAGGAATTCCTGTCCGCAATCTTTACAGGTAAACACCATATCATCTAGCTTCTACCAGGATGTTTAACTGTATGTCTGACAGGTAAATTGGACCCCTTCAGGCTCTCGGATATGGGGTGATAATAAATCATCCAATAAGGGTCAGTCATTTGTAAATATAGACACTCCATTTCC
>JASHSN010000020.1 GCA_030038695.1 Nitrososphaeraceae archaeon | reverse complement strand
TGCTACTGCATTATTGGGACACCAGGTTTACGTGAGTGACTATCGTTGCTTTTTACCATAAGGTGAAGTTCTTAATGTCATTCCACAACATCGACAGAATCTCTCCACCTGGTAGAAATAAACTTCACATCTTCTACAATATCTTTTACCGTCTTCATATGGACTTTTACCAACAATAATTTTAGAATATAGCCTTTCACATATGTTTCTACAAACCATAAGCACATAAAATAATTTGACTGCTAAAAGAATTGGGACTGCTAATAGACGGTGGGGGTAGTCAATTAATTATAGATATACTTGTTGCTTCGACGCCCTGAGTTAAGACTAGGATTTGGAAGTTACGCGGGAAAACAAATGATGCTTTATCATCACAAATTGAATGCCGGTTCTATGGAACACTCGATTAATTGTCATCTGAAATGAGAATGAATTCAACATATAATATATAAATATCAGGCTATGTATCCATGCGTTATATTTGTCACACTATGTCTTATTCATAAATTGGACGCAGCAAGGGATTAACATGATCAAAGACACCGCTTCAGACCGTTACAGTTCCTTCAAAGCATCAGTAGAAAAAGCCGGTGGAAAATTGACTGGAGCTTATTATACTATGGGAGAATACGATATGGTATTAGTTATAGAAGCTCCAAATGATGAAACAGTAATGTCTTTGATGCTCAAAGTTGGGTCACTTGGAAATGCAAGAACTAAAACTTTGAAAGCATTTACTGCCGAGGAAGGAATAAAGGTTATCAAGGATCTTGTATAACCTTCAGTAGAAGAAGACATCCTCCTTGGCAGCAACTAATCGACTAACTACGCTCAATAGACGTGTGAACAATGTATTGAAAATGGACTATAAGGGACAAACAGCAGTATTACTGGCCATATTCGTGCTTGTAGGAATGGTCTTTCTAGTTCCCTTGGGAACTGAAAAAGCGATGGCAGGGATTAATGCAACTGCGAAAGGCACTTGTGACAATAAAGCATGTGAATTTACTTGGGTGCAACAGCACCTAGTGGAAGGGCGTTGGGTCGCTGAACCACAGAAATCAGGAACAATTGTCGGTTGGAAAACTACTAGCAAGAATGCTATGACTGGTGGTGAAGAAGGATGGGTCAATTACAAGGTTGGAGGAGGAACAGTTCAGTTGTGGTTTAGAAATCCCAAGACGTTCAGTTTCGAAAAAAATACATGCCAGGTAAATTGGCCTTATGGAATGACCCCTGGACTGACAGGATCTTGTTATGCAGGTTCCGGTCAGAATGCAGATTTTACCTACGACCTGCAAAAGAAATGAAGTAGCCCAAGCTACTGTTTTCTTATCTTCATTGTGTTATTATGACGTTATAGTATTAAGAACTTAACGTCGGACAATTCACAGCAACTTAGTTTTGTCAGATGTCAAGGCTACTTCCATCATCTTGTTATCAGCAAACACCTTCTGTTATATCATAAGTACGGTATGGTAGTTAATCGATGAAAGTTATCTACATTCATAAAAGTACTAATTTCATTAGCAAAGGAAGTAAGATTATGTCTATGAGATAGATCAGACTTTTCATCGTTTTCTGTAACAGAACATAACATATTTAGGATGCTTCATAACAATTGCTAAGCGTATAAAAGAAAATCCGGATGTATTTGGACTATGAGAAATTCATTAGAAAAATAGACATCAGAGATTATTCACTTCTTTTATCTTAGATGGACCTAGTGTTATTGTCTTCGACATTCAAACCGGCATTCTTAGTATATTGCTGGCATAGCAATTTCAATTGCCAGACATTGTGAATAAATCAAAATAGATGACGTATTCCTCTATCCATATTGGAAAATAATTAATCGTGATAAAATGGTTGGATTCCTTCCAAGTTATATATTACTAGATGATTACGTAGTTACACCCTGGATACTAAAATCAATACAGTAGTCTTGAGTATTGTTGTGGGTGCATTGTTAATGTTAGGTATTGGTACAGCCGGCATTACAACTACAGGGCTTGCGCAAATTCCGTACAACCAGTTCACTGCAAAATTGTCTGGAAGTAACGAGGTTCCTCCCGTGGCAACACCTGGGTCAGGGATAGCCAGCTTTCAGATTGTACCCATCGGACATCAAGAGGTACTAAACTATGAACTGAATCTTAAGAACATCAAAGGTGTCACTGGAGCTCACATCCACAGCGGTAAACAAGGTGAAAATGGACCAGTTGTAGCCGGTTTATTCAATCCTAGTAATATGAACGGACCTTCTACAGGACCAATCAATGGGCTGTTTACAGCAGAAACTCTGACCTCATCAGAACTAACAGGACCACTAGCTCATAAAACAATAGATATTCTAGTCGATATGATAAGGAATGGTGATGCATACGTGAACGTTGACACAACGCAGAATCAAAATGGAGAGGTACGTGGTCAGATATCATAATCTTTCGAACTAGCCAATATCTCAAAATAGCTACATAATTACGTCAGTCACTATACTGTTTAAATTATTGTCAATCTATTTCTTAGTATAGTGGAAAATCAAGGTACTAATAGCTGCGATTCTCGTATTCACGCTTACAAAAACGGCAAAACAATGGAAGAGTGTAGACAAGAAGCAAGAAAAACCACAGGGTTATTGTCAGAGGAAATTTCTAACACTGGCGAGGTTTCATGGAATAGAGTGTTAGAATTAACAGACTACGATGAATTAGTCTATAAATTGACTTTAAAATATCTTAGGCAAAAAGGCTATGACATCGGTAATAACACGATTCCTCGTGTAAAGAATATTTGAATGCAATAAGTACTGCCCTTAAAACTATAGGGGTAAAGGCTTGAAGGAGTTCACTTAGTAAAACTGGTTCATTTGGAAAACCTCCACCACATACACAAATATTTATTGTCTATCCTATCGGATCTTCGCCACCAAACACCTTGTAGAATTCTTTGTACTTGTCGTACTCATATATGATTCTTTGTGAGTGTTTATCGTCAGTGTTCACACTATCATGCAGAAGTTTACCTAATCTTATTACCTTGGCCCTAAATGCTTCTCTTATAAGTTCCATATCTTCATCTGACCAACTTCTATCAACTATCTTCATTACGTATATAGTTCGATACGAGAGGTCTTATCCATTTCGTTCACGTCGGCCCTTCACCTCCCTTCACTTGCTCACTTCGTATGATCTTTTGACTAATGGTTCCCCATACACACACTGTTTCAAAACGTGTGCAAATTTTTGTAGAGCTTCTTGTGGAATCATAGACGACATGTTCCTATGTTATTGTCCTGTGTATAGAGGAGTTCCTTTGAAAGTTAATGATTTTAGAGTATGCAAACTAGGAATACAGAGCGCTACCTATAAGTCTGCTGTCGTAAGTGCTAGTATGAAGATATTCATAAGCGTCTATATGGAAGATATCGCTCCTGGTTCTATTGGTCACGTATATGAAAGGTTTGACGTGCTAGTACATGTATTATAATGTATTAACTGATTCATGTATGCTTTTTCGGGTTCATACTTACCATTAGTTCAATCAATTAGGCATCGAATCAATTGTCGACCGTGATTCATTGTGATTCTGATTTTAGTTCTTCAATGAATTGATGTACTTCCGTTTGATCTCAATGACTGATCAAGTAATTCGTAGAGTAGGTGTTAGGCCTAGATAGCGATACTAAATTGTATACCGATAACGTGGAAAAGCGTAATGACGGGCAGGCGTACTGTTACTATCATTGACATACCAAATATAATAGGCACAAGTGCATGGCAAGGTGATACCGTGTAGACTTACACGTTATCGGCCTGTGGAAGATCCCGATCAACAGTCGTGATATCCTCTACCGTGCTTAAACACTTTGTGCACCAATTCAATACCTTCGTTGATTTGTTAAAAGGGTATATAGGTAAACCGTATCTGTCGTTATCTTGACCGCAATTCGGACATATTTTACTCTGACTACTAAGATCTGCGTTTGGGTTAATCCAGGTGCTGCTCATGATGTACTATTATATATTATAGGCCGTGAAACCCTATATATACAGTACGAAAAGAAGGGGTTTTGTGGGACATTGTAGCACAGGTATGTCTAGTAATATGCACAATACCTGGCGATAAGGTAAAGAGAACCTGGTGTTGTCATAGTAAAAAGAACCCGACAAATAATAGTATTGAATAAGTAGGTAGATTCATACAGTATGTTGACAGTTCTAGTTATGTTGATCGATTCGCTGGTGATCAAGAATTCCTTAGGAACGAAATCTGATTATCCTGTGGCAATATGCCGTATGCTTCCAACAAGCTTTGGGAGCTCTCATTTCCAAACCAGTGTTCATATTTCAAGTTCATTTGTGATCTCCCAGACCAACCAACATGCTGTTTTAAGATCGGTTCCTTTAAAATCCGTGCTTTTTCAGTCAAGGCAGAGTGTCGTCGGATATACGGATTAGAAGCGCATAAAAGCCGTCGAATACAATATGCTTAATAAGGGCATCCACATTATTTAGAATAAAATTGAAATCTGCTTCAACACCAAACGCTGGCACAACTAAGACATTAGGAAAGTTTCCCTTCCAAAATGAAAATTCAATGGTATCGAAATATCTTACAAATGTAGCTATGATGAATGAGTCAACTGCGGTAAAATACAATGAAAGGCTAAGGAAATTTGAAGTGTTTATATCTAAACATTACGGTTTAGATATAGATGAAATTATTAAACGAATTATCCGAAATAAGGCAGATGTGTATAATGTGCTCAGTAATTATACTCGATATCTAAAGGAAACTATTAACAATCGTAGTATTTCCCCGATTACTCTAAAAAACCACACAATAACAATAAAGAACTTTCTTGAGTATTCTGACATTGATATTAGCCCTAGAAAGTTCAAATTAAAAGTAAGGTTGCCCAAAGTTATTAGAAAAAATAAAGAAGCATTATCTAAAGAAGATGTTGTCGATATTTTGAATGCATGTTCGGATATTCGATTAAAGACATATGTTATGTTGTTGGCAGCAGGAGGATTTAGGGCTGTAGAGGCATTATCTACACGGATTAAAGACTTAGATCTTGAATCCAAACCGGCACGAGTTTTTGTAAGAGGAGAATATACAAAAACTAAGACAGATAGAGTTGTATTTCTA
>JASHSN010000185.1 GCA_030038695.1 Nitrososphaeraceae archaeon | reverse complement strand
CATGCTTAAGGCCATGTCGCAATCTCTGGGAATGCCGATAGTAATAATATTTTGATCGAACATTATGAAATGTTCCGTAAGTTAGACTGGAATCTCTTTAAACGAATTTACGATATTCATCCAGAAAATTACGAACAACTAATCTCTATTCATGGAGTTGGTCCTGCGACAGTCAGGGCTCTATCACTTATTGGAGAACTAATATATGGAACTAAAGCATCATGGCAAGATCCTGTAAAGTATAACTTTGCCCATGGTGGCAAAGATGGAGTACCTTATCCTGTTGCACGAGAGGTCTATGATAAATCAATTAAATACCTCTCTTCTGCAATCGAAGGCGCAGAGATAGAAAGAATAGATAGAATTCAAGCTCTAAAAAAATTAGTGCAATATTCGGCAATGATTTTTAATACTTATGATAGTCAAAGATAAAATTTGTTTTGAATCAAATCTTACTCGATTTTACAAGCTCTAAATCAAATTTCAGCCCCTGGAAGAACAAAAGAACAAAAAGAAGCCGTTGCTAACGCAATAACAAATGCAGCGGTAGAGATTTTGAAAGCTAAACGAGAACGTGTTATTATCACATATGATGAAAGACCCGGCGAAAAATGGTATTCAGGAGAACAGCTATAGAGTTTCTAATGATATCTCGCTTGCCAAACCAGTCACACCCTGTCATAGCCACAACGCACATTTTCCCTTCTACACAAGGAATTTGCAAAATACGTCCCAATACGCCCCATTGGAATATGTCCTCTGAAAGACATCAATAAATTTCGACCAAACGACAAACTACCGAACAAATAGATGAAAATCACGACTGACTGAGAAGTTGACGAAAGGGATTATGAACAAGCCAGCGACGATGGTTATGGTCTGGTCTGGCGTTAACCAATCTGAACGTGAACGGACATCTTCTATTATGACATCATTGATTTATCTTGTTGGAGTCGAACTTGTTAAAGTCGTATGTTTCTAGATTTGATCCTGTAATAGAAAAACACACGAAACTTGACCGTTCTTTCCTCCCTGATGATGACCGGGTCAAGTTTCATGTGCCTATTTGACAGATAGAGATCCAGCGATCGCTTTAAGCGATTCGGTGTTATTAGGGTTAGAACACCTTCGAGACTCTGAGGGAGAATGTGGTCATAGTTATCTGTAAGTCCTATGCTAGACTGGCTACAAGAATGACTAGGCCTAGAATTATGGACAAGGTCGAAAAAAGACCTATTTTAAAAATCTGCTTGACATATGGATACAACGTCATGCTAACCTTACTCCTTTCTTCTGGTTTTAGGGAAAGATCCCGATAAATGTTCTTATAAATCTGCGTTTAGCTATTCTTAGTGCGTTTCTTCCTCTCTCCGTCAGACTATACACTATCGTCTTGCCTTCTTTCTCCTCGCTAATAATAAATCCTATATCTCGAAGACTTTTTAGTGCTGGATAAATGGTTCCAGGACTAGGTTTTTCTCCCTTCCGTTTTGCAATCTCTTCTGCGAGTTCCTGTCCATGCATTGGTTTTTTTGAAAGCAGAAATAGGATTAGGAAGCCTAGCATACCCCTCATATCACAGCAATAATTATCACCAGAAAATCTTCTCATATTGACAATATAATGTGTTGGATATCCGATATATATAAATACACTCAACAACTATATATCGTATGTCCAATATGTACAATGAAATTAGGAGGTGAATAGTGATTTGGGTTATGGTTGTTATGGATGGGGCTTTCAACACGCAAGAAGCTTTCTCACAAAAGAAGAACGTGTTGCACTCCTTAAGGAATATCAAGATGAGCTAGAGAAAGAAAAGCAAGGTGTAGCTGAAAGGATCAAAGAGCTTGAAGCAAGTTAATTTATCTAAGCCACTTTCCCCATATTTTTGGCGGCCCACCGATTAACTGTGGCAGCCTTGGCGGTCCTAACCAATTCTAATGTGACATTTCCTACTATCACATTTCCAACATTTCTAATCCTACTATCTTTTCTTAGGTCTTAGCATCTTTTTTCTTGATGAAATAGTAGCTTTAGTAAAAGTATAGTACTTATAGACGGTGCTCAACCTTACTCTGTATTTCAACAGGCTATTGCAAAGGTTGAATCATCTACATAATATGTGAGCTATACGTTGGGAGACGGTTTAGTAAATACAAGAAGTTGTACATATCTCGACCTTATTAAGACATCACAAAATGAAAGCTGCTGGTTACTAGTGGATTTAGATATTCAAGCCCAATCATCCCACAGGACACGATTTACTGGTAGCCATAGAATCTATCTCAGTAAATCCAAATACCAGAGTACATGTGCTCATGTGCTCAGCCCCAGCTCGTCTTACTATATCCTCTATGTCATCGTACTTGAATTCGGATTATATGCTGATGGAAGGCTAGATAGTTACCTATTTTGTGGAATTTGTGCTATTTTGTGGATGGCCTCCCTGCCCACTATGTCCATTTGTGCAAACTAAACCAACATTTGGATTGTGTATGCATCTTGCCAGGCCCCACATGATCGCCTTCCCGTCCTCCTGATTTTTTTGTGTACTTGTGTTGTTGTTAGAAGCAGCGTTTACTTGTGTTGTTGTTAGAATGCCTAATGCCACCGTAATTACGGCTAAGGTAATTATGTTTTTACTGTATGTCATTTTTTACTAGTTCTTATGGAGAATACTAGTTAAAGGTTTTTGTATTAACAATGTTCATACTAAATACCGGAGGATCCTTTATTCAGAAACGCACGTTATACGTGTGGCAGTTACGTTGTAACGTTCATCTAACAGGACAGAAAAAATTCGAAGCTGGCTTGCTCTCCTAATACGGCCTTTGTCCCAGCAGTGTTGCTCTGCTGTGATGATGTCATTTCCATCCTTTTTTGTCTTTGTTGTATAGATTATACATACCGTTACATTTCAGCTTCTAACTAATATTCGAGGTAGTTGAGATTACGTAGAACACATGTTGCAGTTTCGTTGCAGTTTCGTTGCACTTACGTAGGCGCACATCCTAAAGGAACTAACTCTAAAGATCATAAAAAGGGAAGTTGGCCTGTTGGACTCACTATGCTTACTGGGGCTACCTCCACTAAATGTCACTTATGATTTATCATAAGTACTCCTGACTAAGCTAGATTAATATCCTAAAAGCATTATTAGAAGTGTTTGAATATCTAATATACCCAACAATTGGATTCATAGCAACCCTGCTCGGACTTGAGGCAGCCTGGCACTTTACAGCATGCAAGATTCCTGATAAGAAGATAAAGCCTTGCATGTATAAGCAGGCAAAATTGGCTCTAGTGCGTCCATAGTTCTAAAAAGGAAAGAGTCTATGATGCATAGGGTAGAAAAAGCAGCATGCCATAAGTTAGGAGAGGCGTAGTGCTGAGTTAAGTGTCAACTACGAACCCTCAATTTTTTCATCTACGAACCTTGCTTTTTCGTGGCGGCTCTTAGGACTCGTAGGTTGGACTAACATAGTACTTTTCTATTTCTGTATAATGCCAAGTAGACGCCGAGCTCAGATATCTGG
>JASHSN010000019.1 GCA_030038695.1 Nitrososphaeraceae archaeon | reverse complement strand
GCTGCGAGATTAGCTTTGGCACAATCTTTTGTATAGTATTAGAAGGAATTGCCAAAGTCAATCCTGGAACATCATATCCTTGTAAACCGGGATAGGAATTTACTCCCAAAAGTTGACCTTGCAGATCAAGTAGAGGACCTCCCGAACTACCATGAAAACCACACGCATCATGTTGTATCATACCTGTTTGTACATATCCAATGTTTTCTCGTAGAATATTTACCTGCCTGATACTTCCTACGCTATAAGATAGTTGTTCGAACGGATATCCTATAGCACCGACGTTTTCTCCAATTTGAAGTGTAGAAGAATTTCTAATCGGTAATGCCTTCATTTGCTCTTTCTTCAAGGCTGCACTAGTTTGTAGGACAGCTAGATCTGAATAGGGATCTGTTCCAGTTATTTGTGCCGGATAGCTATTTCCATCAGAAAAGGTTACATTGATCAGGTTTGCGTTATTTACCACATGATAATTGGTTACTATATGTCCGTCATTATCGTAGATGAATCCTGTGCTTATCTCCGGGTTACTGTATGAATTGCTAACGATCACCTTAACAACAGAGTCTTTAGCATTTTCAAATACGTGAGTCCAGTTATTATTGTTAGAATCGACTAATTTATCATTTGGAGAAAAACAAGTATTTCTATTAGATGATAATAACATTCCATCGAGCAATGAGTAGTTATTATTTGAAGAAAAACTATATCGGTAAGAGTAAAAAAGCGCAAATACTATAAAGATGCTGAGGATACAAACTATGTATAATATCTTCCTCATAATAGATATTTAAAAGAGTAATTTATTTATATATTATTATCTGGATTATAATGATACCAAATTATACAAAACCTGAGAAAAATTTTAAGATAGATAACTCAGAGCATAATTTTAAGATAAATAAATAAATACTGAATATAAATATTAGCACTCAACTGTGGTCAAGCAAATGCCACATATCGTACTCACATAATTGTTCGATTTCAGTCCAACTATTTCACACTCCCAACCATTTCAATCCAAATTATATTGTAGAGAAAAATGCAACTGTAATCATTGTAATCAGTGTGAGCGGCCAATTCGACGGAAGAAGACAATTCCGCAAACTTATAAGGGAACAGAACTTAGCAACCATTATTACATCCATTTATGCTGTTTATGATCCTCAGACAGACAAGTTCACATTTCGTGTCCCTTTTAGTATAGCAGCTAAATATTTATTCGGAGGATCATAATAGTTCTTGGACTCTTATTGTGTTCATACTTGATGTTGAATGATTTCAATGTGATTCGAAATAAACTATGGGCAACTTTTCTTATTGAGTCTTGAAGACGTGATAATCGTGACCTGAATCAAGCCACTTTATCTCGGCAACAGAGCTTTAACCTATCAGTTTGTTGTGGAAAGGGTATGGAAGAAAGAGGAAGCGACCATAGAAAGGCTTTTGGTCAGTTTTCATCGAATAAAACTGACATATTGCATCGGAACCTGTTAAGCTTGCTCTTGCCAATTTAGGAAAACAAGAAGATGCAGGTCGCTTCATCTTTCTCGATTCGTGTTGACAGCAGTATTTTATGTTAAACGAAGTCCGGTAAGTATCCTGGATTTCAGTTGGGTTCTCACTCGAGAACCGCTGCACAAGAAAAGAGCGAGAAACCGCACTAGTATGTGCTAGTGTAGCAACAGTCAGAATCAATGTGGAGGCGGAACACGAAGCTTGTCATGATGCTGTACCGACACTATCCCTAGTAACTACGATGATATTTCACATAGCATTACAGTGTTGTCCGTGTATGACTCTTCTTAAAACAGTCTTAATATAGAAGGCACATCACTGCCATCTGTTTGTCATTTGAGCGATTTCATAGATAATCTGAAAGATGAGCTAACAGACTCGGAATTTCAAGAGACTATCAAAAATACCGTAGCCTCGTATACAGGACCTAATACTGTGTCACAAATCTCTTCATTTGCAATTGCAATAGGCTTGGCATTCTTAGGACAATACCTCGCTACTAAAAAGAAGAAATCGCCGACTGCCAGATTCGTAGCACGGATACTAGGAACGGGTGATGATGCAATCAATAAAGATGATATCTTACTAAGACTCAAAGATAAGAAATATCCTGACACCGTGAGAAAGAAGATTCTAGATGTCATTCAAACGTCATCTATAGATGAATTTGCAAGAAGTGCCAATCTTAGTCTTAGCGAGGCGTTGGAGACATACATACAAATAAAAGAGTACGTCATCGATTCTGAAGTAATAGGAATTATATCTCGACTTGAAAAAGAGATTGATAATATTGCGGCCGTTATCTATAATGAAGCACAAGTCTTGAGAATAGCAATTGATAATCAGCTGAACGAAGTATCAAAGCTTCAATATGAGATATATCAGACAACTGGTTTGTCTTGGTTTCGGAATTATTTCGATGAGCATATTTATACAAGTGATACTGAGAATTGGAAAAATGGTTTCGAATTTCGATTGCCTTCGATTATGCAGAAAAAAGAATTTAGACGATCTGCACTTGTTAATCAGATCAAAAGTAAGCTAGAAGATACTCGCCGACTTTTGTTAGTAGGGCACTCCGGGTCTTCAAAAACCACAATACTTATGGAAATTCTAACTGATTATTTTGCTGATGGTTATGAAATACTTTATAATCTCGATGGTGCTGAAATCAAGAACGGCCCGCAGCTTGTAAGCTTTATTGAGAAGCGATTAGAGTACGGTGATAAGATACTGGTTGTAGTAGACAATGTTCATTCTGGAAGAACATCTGCAATCTTTTATGCGATGGACGAAATAATATCTAGATTCACATATATTCAAAACATCATGTTTTTGTTAGCAGCACAGACTCCAGACTATGATTCATTTGTCAGGGATAGATTAAACCTAATAGGAGAAGGAAAAGAATTGATTAGAAAATTTAGTAAGGATCCAGAATTTAGATATGAATTATCATACTTCACAATAGATGACATTAAAGGATTCATCAAAAAATATAACCACATTAAAGATCCGAACGGTCATAGTAAAGACATAACTACAGAAGATGAGGAGTCTCTCAGTAATTACGCTGAAAAAATCTTGAAACAAACAACAGGACATCCTATAATGGTTAAATTCCTTCTCCTAAGGGATGGATTACGCATGGATGTCGAACGTAGATATAATGATTATTTAAATGGAGATTCGTGCAAGATGCAAACCATGTTGGTGTGTTCCTTATTAGATATCGCAAGCCTACCAATAACCGATGAATTGCTGCAAAACATCGGACTCTTAAGAGACGCCTACAATCTTGAAAATGCAACATTATATCAACCCAGTACAGGATCTTGGAAGACCATACATCCAAGATGGGATATTGAATTGCTCTCATTTTTGTATAATCAAGGTGGTAAAGAGCAAATATATGATAATAAACAGTTCCTTAAGACTGCATTAGATTCCATATTTAGGATTAAGGGGGAGAACATAAATGCTACACAAGAAAGAGCATTTACGGTTATAGGAACAATCTATGACGCCGCAGCTAGACATGTTCTGCCCATAGATATTATTGAATCAGTAATTAACATTCCGAGCTATCTTAATGGAAAAAGGGCCGAGCTCTATACATATTATATTGCACGAGCTTATTCTGCACTGAATAGACACGTAGAAGCTATTAGATCTTATGAAGAGGCTATTAGGATAAAACCTGATTTTGCTGAAGCTTGGTATAACAAAGGTATCTCTTTTAGGACGCTAGGTGAACAAAAAGACGCAGATCAATGTTTCATTAAAGCAAGAGAGTTGGGGTTTAAAACCGTAATCTAATTCAACAAAATCGAATCTTTTCCTCCAATAGTATGACTGCTCGTACAGTTCAAGGTTCTGGTATCATTTTTACTCCTTATTGCCTAGGATTATTATAATGATAGTTGAATTAATGCAGTAGGTTTGTAGGTTTGCTTCTGCTAAAGGATGTTAGGCGTATGAGTCTGGGGAAAGTGATAAGTAAAAGAAGTCCTTAGCGATTACTGATGAGCACCCCTGATATACCTTTTCTGGAGTCAGATAGAACAATCTTCAAACTCTATGCCTGTGAACAACATTTGAGGAATATAAAAAATATTAAATCGAAATACGGCGATCTCTTATCAAAGGATGCGCGAATAAGTGCTGAGCTGGAAATAGATTCCTTGCTTTCACAAATGATCGGAACATTTGATTGTCTACTTTTTAGGATAGTTGATAAGTTTCAATTATCTGGCATTCCAAGGGATAAAATCGAAATAGACAAAGTACTTAGCGTGCTGTCTGCTGAGAGTAAGAGAGTGGAATTGGCAACCGAACTAGCTAGAGCAAATTACGAAGGCAACTGGTATTGGAAGATAAAGCATTTGAGAAACTATTCTTTGCATGGTTCATTACTTTCGCCCAATGCTTCTTTGGACGTCATTCCATACTTTGAGCAGACTCTTGTTCAGCTTAAGGAATTTATAAAAAATATCAAAATAAAGGAACCCACATTGCAATGAAGCGATAAAGCTGACTAGACAACGACTTGCGGTTTCAAACTAACAGATGCACTGACAGAACCTTATATGTATGTAGAGATTACATAATTACATTTCTAACTAAATTCCACATCACTAAGATCCATGGTATTGTTATACCCGCTTTCTCTTAACTCCTTAATCGTTTTGCGCGAAAAGTCAAATACTTTATCTGATATGGTGTGTTGATCGTTCTTACGATTTACTCTTATTATATTTCCTATTTCAAATTGTCCTACAAGGATATCAGAATATTTTCTAGGTTTCATTGCTAGGCCATGGTTCATAGTTTTACTATTCAATAAATTATTTATGATATTCTCTTTTGTTCCA
>JASHSN010000184.1 GCA_030038695.1 Nitrososphaeraceae archaeon | reverse complement strand
GCAAAATTGTAATCAGCCCCTATATGTTTGCTGTTCATCACATCGTAAGCTCCGCCGTATGCTTTTCTTGTTATGACCGTAAGCCGTGGCACAGTAGCTTCTGAAAAGGCATAAAGAAGCTTTGCCCCATGTCTTATAATTCCTCCCCATTCCTGACTGGTTCCAGGCAGAAAGCCTGGTACATCAACAAAAGCAATTAATGGAATATTGAAGCAGTCACAGAACCTCGTAAAACGCGCTGCCTTGTCGCAAGAATTGATATCCAAAACTCCCGCCAAAGCTTCTGGATTGTTGGCTACAACACCCACGGAGTTGCCATCGAGCCTTGCAAATCCTACAAGTATGTTTCTTGCCCAGTATTTGTGGATCTCCAAGAAATCTCCATTGTCCATAACTTTCCTTATCACCACCTCCATGTTATACGCTCTGTTTGGATTGTCGGGAAGAATCGAGTCAAGTTCTTCATCATGTCTATTGGGATCATCTTTTGGGGTTATGCGAGGTGCATTCTCAAGGTTGTTCAAAGGGATGAACGAAAGAAGTGATCGAAGGATTACGAAACATTCATGTTCGTCTTCTGCAATGAAGTGAGCAACTCCACTTTTTTCGTTATGGACTCTAGCTCCTCCTAACTCATCAAAGTTTACCTTCTCATTAGTAACTTCTCTTACAACTTCGGGACCTGTGATAAACATGTAAGATGCTCTAGTCATGATTATAAAGTCCGTTAGTGCTGGCGAATAGACGGCTCCTCCCGCACACGGGCCCATTATAAGTGATATTTGGGGAACAACACCTGATGCTTTTACATTTCTATCAAAAATCTCAGCATATCCCGCTAAACTAGCTACACCTTCCTGTATGCGTGCGCCTCCTGATTCGTTTATCCCGATGATTGGCACCCCTTGTTTCAACGCAAGATTCATTATCTTGCACACTTTAGAAGCAAAAGCCAAGCCCAGAGATCCACCTAAGACCGTGAAGTCATGTGAGAAGGCATAGACTAGCCTGCCATCAATTGTGCCGTGTCCTGTAACAACACCATCTCCGAGAAATTTTCTCTTTTCTAATCCAAAATCAGAACATTCATGGGTCGTGAAAGGATCGATCTCTATAAATGTTCCAGGGTCAAACAATGTGTTCATCCTTTCAAACGCAGTCAACTTTCCTCTTCTTCTGAGCTCTTCTTGTTTTTCCTGTCCGCCTCCCAATAGATGCTGCTTCCTTTTTTCTTCAAGGTCTATAAAATCCATAAAGCGCAGAATAGTACAGAACTAAAGCTAAAAAGGTTTTAAGATGAATCTTTGCGTATGCCTTTTCGAGTGTATATCTACTAATTGGCATGCTACTTTTCACAGTGTCTGTTTATAAAAGTCCTGTTCATAAAATTCACAACATCCCAAACGTTCTAAATCAATTTTTCCTTGATAACTCTATAGATAGACTCTTGATGAATGCTATCTACATCTATAAATAAAACTATGACTAGATTGATGTGATGTTTAATAACCATCTGTGCAATTCTACTAGTAATTACCTCCTAATCTCCTCTAACGAAATATTCGTCGTCTGGGAACAAGTATAAGAATCCACTTGTTGCCTTCTTGTAATATTATCTATACTCATCACCACAATCTCCAATTATTTCAAACAAGTTATTTGATTTTGTACATACAGCATCTATAGCATCACAATCTGACCTATCCAAACAAAAGTTGAATACCTGCAAATTATCGTTTCTGTGATCAACTATTCCAAGTCTAACACCGATAATAACGCCTGCTACTGTAGCCTTGGCAAGAATATAATTGGTTGCTACGTTTGCAATACTTACTCTGTGTTTCTGTGCAATTTTCTTCAAAGCCGATAAAAGGTCTTGGAACAAATTCCATCCACCCCACGCATCAATCATCTTCGTGTATTTTCGTAAGCTTAATGTATTTAATTCAGTAGTAGATGGATGTATTCTTCCTAGCCAGCGCTCTGACATCAGCCCTCCACACAGGGTCCCATAGGCTAAGAGACTGAGATTATGCTTCAGACAAAATGGGATCATCTGAACTTCTGGTCTTCGATCAACAATTGAATATTGAACCTGGTTTGATACGATTTGTACTTTTGAATCTATCATGATCTGCATACGTTCAGTATCAAAATTTGTAAGACCTATATGTTTGATTATTCCTTTATCCCTTAGATCTGATAGGTATTTTAGTGCGTCCATGTAATACGGATTGTTATAATCCCACCAGTGGAATTGAAGTAAATCCAGCGAACTAACACTCATTCTGCGAAGCGATCTTTCTATATTTTCATTAACGACAGTACGTGTAATTCTTCCTGGCTGTGGCACCCATTTTGTTAATCCCTGAATTCTATCGAGTTCTTCTTTTCCTTTTAGTGCCAATAATCTACACCTGAAATCTCCAATGAAATCTTCTGCTGGGCCATAAATATCTGCCAGATCCCAAGTAGTAAAACCGGAATCGTGATATTCCACCATGTCTCCGATTGCCAATTCCCGATCGATATCTCCATGTCCACCTGCAACCTGCCACATACCGTTGATTATTCTGCAAATTCTCAAATCTGGAGCTAGTTGGTAGAATTTTTTATTCATATCATTCATTGT
Organism: Nitrososphaeraceae archaeon; assembly: GCA_030038695.1. Lineage (GTDB taxonomy): Archaea > Thermoproteota > Nitrososphaeria > Nitrososphaerales > Nitrososphaeraceae > Nitrosopolaris. Next base: position 8,840 of record JASHSN010000184.1, on the reverse strand, counting down.
GAGGTCATGTATGCTAAGTTTAATCAGTCTTTGTGGCGCGCTCAGGTGAAAAAAGCCACTAGAAGTCTTAGAAAGGTATCTGGATATTCACCCAATTTCATGAGTTCTTCAAAAAGCCACGATCATATAAAAAGGTAAAATTCATTAATAACTTTTATATTGATTGAACGGGTCAAACTTAAATTCCTTGAGTCTGATCATATTTGGAAAATGAATCGGTAGGTAGTGCGTTCCACATTAAAACCTCAAGTGCGTTGTTGACGGTATTCACTTTCTAAACAGGAAATAGGTATGCTCATTCTAACTTATTCATATTATTTAGTTATAGTACATTCGATTATTACTATGGAGTTATTTTAAGGGAATTTAGAGTTCATTATGTGAGATTGAACGGTAATATTTGAATCCTAAATGAATTTAATCACGTTATGGTATCTTAATAAATACGTCTAGATAAGTTATTCTTGTTTATTTCATGTTTTAGATACAGCAATAGTTTCGTCAAGTCAAATATATCTAACCGTGATCTGATTCATGAGAAGAATATCAGACATACATCACAAGTGCTAGTGAGCGTATTAACTTGGAGCTTACTGTTATGCTATATTCAGCAAAGAGCTGAGGCGACAACAGAGGTTGCCAATATTAGTCTATATTATCTAGTTCAGTTGAACCAAGAACTACAACTATGTATGGGCGATATTAAGTGTATGGACAATTTCCTAACAGTATTAAGTCCAATTAAAAACGACACAAATTCAATCGGTTTTGAATCCAAAATTTACAACACTGATAACGTGCCGATCGAACTACCTTTTCCATGAATTGTTTGTAATCTTTGGTAAAGGCTTATGATATTCAAGTTCAATATATATAATGTAAACACTAGAGGTAACCGTTCTGAAACATTCGCTACAAACGAACAAGCGAGAGACGAAAGGAACGCGTAGAGTTTAGATAAGATTTCAAATTGTCTTTTATTTAGTATTCTATAGACATTTTGGGATTTAATTTACTGTTGTATTGCTTCTTCAAATAACTTCTTTCTTACTTTGATTGGTACATCGTAGTAAGCCGCTAGGGCAATTGAATCTGATGCACGATAATTTCTCAACACCAAATTCTCATTTCTACTTTTAAAATATAAGTTTGCACGTAGAACTGAGCCACTCTGATAAACTCGAACTTCCATTAAGAGTAAGTCCCTGCTAACTGCTATCTCTTCAACTAGGTTGTAGATCGTAGGTATAGAATTTTTATCACCGTCTCGGAAACGTGCGATATGTCTTGCAACTTCGCCTGAAAAAGCACGCATTGGAAATTCTTTCCCTTCAAATGTCTTTAATATCACAATGCCTTCCAGCTGCAGTTGGTCAACAAAACCCACAAAGTCTATTTTTGCCAAGATATACTCTTCACCTATATCCGGAACATCATCAGGCATGTGTTTTACAGTCAAATATAGCATTGCTAAGAATTAAGGGTTGTGAATATTTGATTTTATAATGTTAGGATATACAAATTTGACAAGATGTTCTTATAGATGGTAGAGGCAAAGGCAAGTACTGGACTGAAATCCGTACGTTTTTGTCTATTTTTAGATGAGTATTCCCAATTCAAAGACTAGGAAATCAATTAAATATGCAAGTTCACGTTTAAGTGGTGCCAATGAGTGACAGCCAAGAGAGTATCCCCACGAGATGTCTGATGCAACTCGAAGAAATGGATATCAAACCTGGCAAGATTCTCAGAAATCTCTCGGTACCGGAATTACTGGAGGTTGCCATTCAAAAAGGAGAGGGGGAGCTTTCCTCTACAGGCGCACTATCGGTGAAAACCGGCAAATTTACTGGAAGATCGCCAGACGACAGATATATTGTCGATGACGATGTGACACACAGCACGATAGATTGGGGAAAGGTTAACCATCCGCTTTCAGAAGAAAAGTTTGAAATGGTGTTTGGTAGAATGAGAACGTTTGTCGAAGGCAAAGAGTTTTTTGTTTTTGACGGTTTCGTTGGAGCTGACGGTGATAATAGGCTACCCATAAGAGTAATTACTGATAAAGCCTGGCAAATTCTTTTTGCAACTCAAATATTTATTCGCCCAACTGAGATAGAACTGGTAAATCATGACCCCAAATTTACCCTCTTCTCCGTAAATGATTTTGGTGCAGTGTGTGACTTGGAAGGGACAAGATCTGAGACATTCATTATAATCAATTTCAAGAAAAACCTCGTTCTGATCGGGTCAACGTCATACGCAGGAGAGATCAAGAAGGCTATGTTTTCTGTAATGAATTATCTATTGCCACGCAAAGGGGTCTTTCCTATGCATTGTGCCGCCAACGTCGGCAGAGATGGAGATACGGCATTATTTTTCGGATTATCGGGTACAGGAAAGACTACCTTATCAGCCGACCCTGAAAGACGACTTATCGGTGACGATGAACATGGGTGGTCTGATGATGGAATTTTTAACTTCGAAGGAGGTTGTTATGCGAAATGCATAAACTTAAAAAAGGAAAATGAACCACAAATATGGAATGCCATAAGATTTGGTGCAGTAATGGAAAACGTTATTATTGACCATAGTAGTAGAAAACCTGACTTTTCCGATGGAAGTCTCACAGAAAACACTAGGGCTGCATACCCTCTCAATTTCATCCCTGGGGCAGTTATACCCAGTGTTGCAAATCACCCGCGAGTCATTATCTTTCTAACCGCAGACGCCTTCGGGGTGATGCCTCCGATCGCTAGGCTTACAAAAGAAGGAGCAATGTATCACTTTATGTCAGGGTATACGAGTAAACTTGCAGGAACAGAGAGAGGAATCACTGAACCCAAAGAAACATTCTCACAGTGTTTTGGCGCGCCATTTATGCCATTCTCTGCTATGGAATACGCTAAGATGCTCGGACAAAAAATTGTTAAGCATAGTACTAAGGTGTATCTCATTAACACAGGTTGGTCCGGCGGACCATATGGCGTTGGTAAGAGAATGAATCTTGTGCATACGAGGGCAATGGTAAAGGCCGCATTGACTGGAGATCTGGAGACAAGATCGTTTACCCATGATTATATTTTTAATCTGGATATTCCTACATCGTGCGCAGGAGTGCCTACAGAGGTCCTTAACACCAGGAACAGTTGGTCAGATAAAAGGAAGTACGATATATCAGCCAAGAGGCTTGCATTGCTATTTGTCAAGAACTTTGAAAAGTTCGATAGCGTCGGAGAGGAAATTAGAAACGCAGGTCCAAGAGGATAAATAAGCAAACAAAAGTAGCCCGGAGCAGATTCGAACTGCTGTCTCCAGGTTTCTTTTCTAAGATCCAGAGCCTGAAATCCTTAGCCCTATTTTGGAGATTGGCCACTAGATTCGGTACCTGATTACCTTAATAACACAGGTTCGACCGGGCTTCACACGAGCTACATGACTTCCATTACTAGACCAGTATTTGATTTTAACGCTTTGTGTTGATTTCTCTAATCACAAGTCCGTACTCCAAATTCACTCTCTTACGCATATAAGGAATGAGCCTATAGTGTAGAGAATAAAAGTTCTTTTCTGCGATAAGTATGCCTTTAATCAATAATGACACCACTCCACCTGCGACTCTAGATGGTCGTATGTTATACATCTGACAAAATTGATCCCTTTTTATATGATACTCTTTCAAGCTAAAATATGATCTGTTAACATCTAGTATTAGAGGCCAAATGATTTTCTCCCATACCATTCTACGATTTTCAGTTGAAGATGCATGCTTTCCTTTACCTATGGCTTTTTCTTTAGCAGCAGATTCAACCAAAGGCCTAGTATTCATTTTCTTGATATTTTGTCCTTCGATCAGTGCGTTACAGGGCACATTTAAACGCCGGGTTTTGCATAGCAAGGTACGCACTATGATGTCTAGTAATCCTGTTAGAGATTCACTTGAACTACTAGCTAAAAGATGGAAGATAGACCAAGAAATATACGATCTACATATTGGCAAAAGAAAGGACGTTGTTGATACTACATTAGAAGTTAATAGGGTAGTTTTTCATATTCCTACATTGGCTGATGATGGTCTTTATGTATTGTGGAGATGTATGTGGCCCGATTGTCACAATTGTTGTGAACGGCAAGGAAGACTTCCCCTTACTAAAGATGATATCAAAATGATTGCTAAGAAGATGGGTTATCTTTCAGAACCAGAGTTTATCAAGGCGGAGACACGAATCTCAAATTGGGAGGAAAAAGAAGCTTTTGGTAATGTTATAACTACGCTTACAATGCTTTCGCTGAAAAGAAATTCCGACGAGAGGGAAGAGCAGGATGGCATTCCACTTCGATGTAGGTTCCTGGATGCTAGCGGTTACTGTGGGATTCATCCTGAAAAACCTGGCGTTTGCTGGCTGTATCCATTTGCCTCCTGGATGGAGTATAATAAAGGAAAAGCTGATATTCATGCCACGTTTCAGTTAACTGGCGACTGTCCTGGCTTTTATACAAGCAAATCGTTAGATCCTATCAAATCAATTCTAGAGGAATATTCGGAAAAAATATACAACTACAATATGGCTGTGAACAGAAGTACTAGGGAAAATTATTCTTCTATTAACATAGTCGATTTGCAATAAACCCCTTGATAAAGCTATTATAGCGGATGTATTGCAGCGTCAATTAAATATTATATGGTTCCGGAGATTTTTACCATATCTTTGCACAAAGAGTAGAAAGTAACCACACATTATCGATCCCTCAAGCATATGTTATTAACTACGAAAGGGGGAAAGTGATTCATTGCTTTGACTTGTCGAATCGCTTTGCAACGTCTTCCCAGTTTACCACATTCCACCATGCATTAACATAACTTGTCTTGTCATTTTTGTACTGGAGATAGTATGCATGCTCCCACACGTCGCAAACTAGTAATGGAACAGTTCCTGGACCGAGTAACAAGTTGTGCTTCTCTGCACCAAATGTCAACAATTGATCTGAAAGAGGATCGTATGCAAGGATACCACATCCAATACCTTCCACGGTTGTAGTAGCACCTGTAAATTGAACCTTAAATCCATCGTAACTACCAAAATCTGCATTTATTTTGTCAGCTATGGCGCCACCGGGATTTCCGCCACCGCCTGACTTCATATTAGGCCAGAATATAGAATGGAGCGAGTGGCCAGCATAGTGGAAGGATAAGTCTCTCTCGATAGCTTTAATATCCGTATCTTGGAAACTATTCTTCCTTCCATTTTCTAATTTTTCAAGCGCTGCATTGGCCCCGTTTACATAAGCAAGATGATGCTTATCGTGATGTACGTTCATAATCTCCTTTGATATATGCGGTTCTAGTGAATCATATGCATACGGTAACTGAGGTAGTTCGTACCTTTTCACGATTCACGAATCACGATCGAAATTATTAACTTTTGTCCTCTATTGTGGTGGCGCCGGGTATAATTTGACTATTCGAGGGCATCGACTCAGAAACGTATTTATTCAAAAATTATCTCTCTAATTTGCAAACATCATGATTAACAAGGAGATGCTCCAGGCTAGGAAAAAAATATCCGACACAAGACCCAAATTTGTCAGACAGGAGAGTTGGAGATATGACCGTTTAGCTGAGAACTGGAGAAAGCCTAAGGGAAAAGACAACAAGATGAGAAAGCAGTATTCCGGTGTACCGCCAATTGTTAAAATCGGTTATCGAGGGCCAAAGAGATCAAGAGGTCTCCATCCATCAGGATATATTGATCATATTGTTTTCAATGTAAATGATCTTACCAAACTAGATGTAAATAGGGATGCTGCTAGATTGGCACATACGGTTGGAAGACGAAAAAGGAAGGAGATTCTAGCGAAAGCTGGTAGCCTCGGAATCAAGGTACTAAATGCAGGCAAACTATCTTTAGAGAAGACCGAGGACAACAAAAAGGTAAAATCAATAGGACAAGAAAGCGAGGAGTGAGGGGTGTAAAACTGCTAGTTGGTAGTAAATATAAGGAAAAAAAGGGAATTAATTGCTCGAATGCTCGGCGTTGGTGTGAATAGGGTAAGGTTTGAACCTGATAAACTAGATGATGTAGCAGATTCCATTACCCGAGAAAATATGCGCAGCCTGTTGAAGAATGGAGCGATCTGGACGGTTAAGCATCGGGGAACATCTAGGGCACGCGCTAAGGCGAAGCTTGCCATTCGCCGGAAACATGGAACAGGCGCAGGATCGAAAAAAGGTAAAAAGTCCGCACGAACAGGTAAGAAAATGGTGTATGTTACTAGAATAAGAGCAATGAGATACTATTTGAAGGTGTTAAAGGCCAGAAATGATATAACTCGAGGAGTATATTGGGCGATTTACAAGAAAGTCAATGGGGGTCAGGTAAGGTCGTTGGCACATTTGAGGGAAATAGTGAAGCAGACCAAGAATCGTTAGGAAATCATAAATCTTCTGTCGAATTCCTTCAAAGGATCTGTACAACATGGAGTATAACAAAGGATCTGTATAACAGGGTGTATTTTTTATTAGCCTTCTGCTTTTCATTTAGATAGCTCTAAGAAAATTCCGTAAATCCGTGGTTTCTTTACAGCACCGGTTTTCATTTTACCTAAGGCAATTTTTATTATAAATTATATGGGCGTCAATGTCTACTGATAACCAGTGTGCATCTGAGAATACTATCTATTAAGAATTTTCAAGTTTTTGTAACAATTTCATTATTATTAATTTTATTCATATCTGGTGGTGATAACAATAACAAGCTTTCTTTAACATCCGTTTCATATGCACATCTATCACATCTACCCCACTACAACGGATTTGGAGCAGCAATTGGGAAATATTATGTCTATGAGGCATTAGATCCTGAATTTACACCACCATTGCAACCTTCACAAATCACATTTAGTATACAGGATTTTAATGGCAACGATGTATACAATGTTTATACAATGGTAGAAATTTATCAAGATAACACAGGACAACGAATAAAGGCCTTTCCGTGGACGATGGAGACTACTGGGGACTTTTCACTTTACTATACATTCCCTAGTATAGGTAATTATGACATTGTACTGAGCATAGCAAATGATAACAACGGCAATAATCATATTGGTATTGACCCTCCTAGAAACATCCTAAGTAGCAATTTGAATTGCGACTGTGATAGAGGCGTGTTCAGTATATCAATAACAAAGAGTTTTGGCAATATCTTTTTCACTGCAATATTTGCGGGGATAGCGGCGGCTATGGCAGTTTTTGGATCAGTGGCAGGATTCTCCTATAGAAGTCGAAAGAAACGTAGTAAGCTAGCCAACGTCACAAACAAAATCGATAATACCGCCGTTTCAGATAGAGAAATACTGATCAGATATTCTGTAATGATGTTAGCAATAGGGGCAGGTATAGTACATCTTGCTATTTATTCTGAACACGGATCCCTGCGAATTGAATATAGTATTTTCCTATTGGCGGCTGCGGCAGCCCAGTTTGCATATGGCATTGTATATGTAATTATGACCCTCGCAACTGAAGTGGATTCAATCCAAAGCCCGACACTTGCAAAGATGTATTACAAAAAGAGCGTCATTCTCAATCTGTTTGGGTTAATAGGCAGCTCAGTCTTACTAGGATTGTATATATATTCTGTAACGTTACCTCCTCCACTCTCTCCCATCAATAGACCTGAAGCCGTAGATATTGCAGGCATATTAGATAAATCTTTAGAAGCGGTTTTAATAATCGGAATAGTGTATCTTATGCTGTTAGAAAAGAAAAGAATTACTAAGCTGCTGCTTGAAGTAAAGTAGCAACAAACCATAGATAGTAACTGGACGAATCCATATTGTTATCCCCATAGATTAACCTTAAATTTAGCTGCATCTAGAGTTAAAGTATCCTCAGCTCATTTCAAAATGTGTTTTTTTGCCAGTGCGTAATTAGTTACCTAGTTGATACCAATTGATATCAGCGATGCTGTTCTCTGAACTATGGTGGTGATGTGAGTGACTATTGGAAGACCAGTGTTGTGTTGTGCTTGAGCTGTCGCCGTCCCCGCCAATAATACCGTTAATACCAACAATACTAGTCGAATTAGTAAAGCTATTCATTAGTTGGATATGGTGATGATGTACGTGGGTGTTAGAAGCTCCGGAAACGGTTGATGCATCAACAGTTAGTGCTGTCGAGGCCGCCACAAGAACAAAGATAGACAATGCTTTTGAAGTTCTATGCATATACCCTCATAGCAGGGATATATTCCTTATACGAAGTTAGTTTAACTTGATATAAATTATCTCCCATAGCTAAGTTTGTAGCTATTTTATCTTTTATATTTGATGAATAAGTGTAATGTCAGATGACACAATAATGATGCATTATGCCGACACTTCAGTTACAGCAGATAATCAGCAACAACTGTTGATGTGAATCAATAATTGTCGAAATGTTTGGCTGATTCTAGATGAGGCGATAGGTCTTCATTTGTATCGTCAGGCTCGGTAAACGTATGTTTGTGACACAGAGCACAGTATGTTTTCAGTCAATTTTTCTAAAACTTACACCTGTTCTCTACTTTTCTGGCAAGATATGGCTGATTTCGCTCTCTAAGACTTGGATAACAACTTATCTGCCTGATCTAGATTGATGTTTATTTCCTTAACTAACTTCTGGATATCTGCTAGCGGAGCGTGATGCTGTAATGACATTCTTAAATCTCCACGCATCATAAATTCTGTATCTTGTTTTAGAACTTTGTTAACCTTCAGCAATGGTGGTTCTACATATTCAAAGTTATCCAAATATGCTGTCGTAGCTATGTCTAATGCCTTTGAATAATCTTGTTTCT
>JASHSN010000183.1 GCA_030038695.1 Nitrososphaeraceae archaeon | reverse complement strand
TAGAATACAAGTATGCACCATACTACAGCATTATGCCTAGTGAACATATACTATAAAATGTGATTCATGTCCTCTATCTTTACAATTAGCATATAGGTGACAAGAGCTTAACCATACGCAACAATCACCCATCATCAAAGGGAAAAGTTATCGTTGTCTTTCTGAGCTCCAGCTACAACGAAGATCTTCATATTTTGGTAAAGCATCGGATAGGATTTTTGGTTGTAATCGAACGACGTGCACTACAAACTATATATTCAACGTTATCATCCAATAAGCCAATGAGTAAATCTGATTATAAACCGGACTTCGCTTGTACGAATTCCTCTGCTCTGATTTTGTTAGGATAGAATGAGAATGTCGTATATTGGGAGGTTCCTAAAAAATAATTATACGTTAATTGTGATGTTATCCATGATATTAGCTATAATGGCATCTGGGCTTACTGGACTGTCTAATTCACGCTATGCTTATGCACATTACCTTCCTGTAGCTCAGAATACTCCATCATCTAACGCAACCTCGGTATCAGCTCCTCCATCATCTAACGCAACCTCGGTATCAGCTCCTCCATCATCTAACGCAACCTCGGTATCAGCTCCTCCATCATCAAATGCGCGGGCAAACACGACAGTTCCAGAATTTCCAGGCTTTCTCAACGCTTCGCTTATTATGGCTCTCACGATGGGAATGCTGGTGTTCATGAAGAAAAGAATCTGGAATAGGTGAATAACACCACACCCAGTACAGATGGGAACAACTACGCTAATTCAGCTCAAAAAGCTCTCTCAATCGTAGTTGCGGAATCAGCTCTTGCACATTTCCGATGCATACAGTTGAATTAATTTTGGTATTCAGGACAACAGGTTCCAAGTCTGAGTGTGGACGACACACACATTTTGGATGTTCGATTCCGATCTCACAAGGGAAGAAAAATCAATCGTATCTTTTATTAGGGATGTTGATAATAAGATTCGTTCTATGAAATTACATATAGCAATACCTATAGTAATAGGCTTGGCTTTCGTTCTAACTGCTGTCATTAGCGCTGGACCAAGCGCAAGTTTAGGACAAAGCAGGACATTAGCGGGAGCAAGTGGATCTACTACAGGAGCAGGTACTGCAGGACAAAGCGGTTCGGATGTTGGTGGTGTTGACCGTCATCTATTCTGTAATACGGGAGTAATAACCCCCATTTGTAAATAATGAAATAGGACCCATGTGCCATCTCAGCTACCTGGTTTTATGTTATAAACTCTCTCAGACCAATACAAGTCTTTGACTCGGAGTTCTTTCTTTTTTGGATGAACTAAAATCGGCCCGTGACTCTGACCTCAGCTCGCCTGTTGAACGCGCCGGCAGGTAGTCAGTAGTCTCCATCCAAGGAGAGAAGGCCGAAGTTAATGTACTCAAATGCAGCAATTCCAAAATAGCTGATGACAGTTGTCTAACCTACCTGAGATCTAACAAGACAAGAGAATATAGCTGAAGGTAGACGACTACCGAATCTGGAGTCTATTCGACGGCTAAGTAGTATTGATGATATATTGGAATGGTGATTCTGATTGTTGTATTTTAATGTGTCTCCTGAAGCTCGATTTTGCGTTACGGGGTCTTGTCCTCAATCTATATCTGCAACAAGGACACCATAGTCCATCCCATTTTATGAAAATTTGACAAACTTGACAACGTTTTTGCCCATTAGCATATCTACCTGCTCTTCCCGGCTTCTGAGCTCTATAGCCCATACAGATTCCTTTACAAGCCATATTCTGCCATCTCTTTTTTTACAGACCTAATAACAAACACGCGATATTTACGACTTGATTAACACTGTTACCTCACAATGTTAATCTAACGTTATATTTGAGACGGTGATACACTCAATCAATGATGTCATATAAACCATTATTGCCAAGATTAGAACAGCAGGTAAATTTTAACGATATAGCAACTACGCTAAAACTAGAGGTTGTTGAAGCGTATGATAGGAAGGATGTAGGAAAAGGAATAGCAAGGGTTGATTATGACATTATGCGTTCGTTAGAAATTAGGATTGGAGACCTCGTTGAAATTTCAGGAAACAAAAAGGCTACTAGTGTTATCTGTATGCCATTAGGATCAGCTAGAGAAAAAGATAATAAGTACGTTATGGGAATCGACCGTCTTACAAGATATAATGCAAGGTTTGCTATTGGCGAATTTGTAAGTATAAGTAAGACAAATGGGATAGTTGCGGATAGGATAACTATGAAACCATTAACTGCAATGAGTGTTAGTAAGAGTTCAGCAATCGATGAACGATATTTGCGTGATGCACTCACAAACGTGCCCATTAGAATTATGGACGTAGTTGTCATACCTTACTTTAAAATCGGACTGGCTTTCACCGTTGTCGATATTATTCCATTCAATAGTAATTACGGCTATGTTGGGCCATGTGCATTTACGGTTTCTACAAATACCAAATTTGAAGTCGTCTATTAAAGCGCAAGACAAGATGGCGTGGAAGACAATGGAAGGACATATGTTCATGTCGCGAAGAAGGTTTGATGAGACAGAGATGATGAAGATGCAGGGATATAAGCATGTAGAAATAGCTCTAAAAACGAAGTGATGTTAAGTTGAAAATGAAGCTACCATAACCTAGAAACCTTGAATTTGCAAATCTATGGTGAAGCTGAGCAGCAAAAGATAGGATATAACGGCAGTAAAATCTATCGTATGACTCAAAAAATTAATGGCACAATTCTTGATCTCTGTGTTTGTTGTAAAGCTCAGCTAGGTTCTGATGAAATAATGCAATCTTTTTTATGTTTGAATCTCATAAGATCCCAAACACGTTCTTTTTCATCTTCATTAACGATACACTCTATCTTTACAAATGTTTCCCCGTTTCTATCCACGTAGCTTGAAAATTCGCAACAATTAGATGCGTCCCCGAGGATCTCATGAAGATCTTTATCGAGTAAGGGCGTGTTTTCCGCAGATGACAATATTTCAATTCTTACGGGAGACCTGCTTAACAGTTCATCTCCATTTTCTACTATAGTGCTACTGGCCATTCATGTTCCCCCTAGTGTGAAATCTATTTCTCATCCATCCTCTATCTGTATATGTTCTTTCAGCGGTCATAGCAATTTTTACTTGCTTAAATAGACATGGTTTTATTCTTTTATCGTGCAGTCTGCACGCTGCAAAATGCCAGGCTGTCTCAAGTCCAAGATATGTGATTATATATCCTGTGACAAAGTACAATGCCAGAGCGATGCTATCCAATATAGATATATTATGGTTGGCTTATATAAAGCTAAGCCTAGATAACCTTAACAATTACTATAATAATGACAATAACAGCTAAAAAGTGTTAAATAAATACAGTGTTTTGACAATGAGATATTGTGTTTGAAAAAGTACGTATTTCCACTCCAAGGCAAGAGACAAAAAGCCCTTACATATGCAATGTCAGCAACTAGTGGGCTCAAATCAGATACGTTTAACACATACGTTATCTATTCTAAAATATAGTTGCAAGTAGCGACTATCGAAAAGACTATAAGATTGAAGGACTTAGAGCCTATGCGAAAAGTCCTGCTGCTCTGTAAGTAATACATGTACAAGCAAAATGTAACATAGCTACGTAGTTTTCTAGTTTTTTCTCCC
>JASHSN010000182.1 GCA_030038695.1 Nitrososphaeraceae archaeon | reverse complement strand
AAGGTGGGGAAGGGATTCGAACCCTTATAAATTCGCTGACTTCATTTTTTTCTGCAGGCGAACGCATGGCCGCTCTGCCACCCCACCATCGAATTACATCCTGAATTGTCCAAAATTAAAACATTACTCGTGTCATACATGTGTTTGCCACAAAATGGTAAATCGAGTAGTTCAAATCTTTGTGGTGGCGCGATTTGAACTATCTATAGGAGATTTAGTCTCTATCATCAATTCTACATCAGCTTCTACATTTCGTTCAACGGCTCTATCCCCAGAAGATCGAGCGCATTTTTGAAGGTTCTCGAAAAGGCTTCCACTAGAGCGACCCTGGCAACCCGTTTTTCCATTTTGGGCTCCTTAAGTACAGGGACTAGTTCGTAGAACAAGTTAAAAGCCGCTGCCATCATATGAACATATCTGGCAATAGATTTTGGATTAAGCGTTCTAGCTGCATCTTCTACAACTAAGTCTAACTTTGCGATTGCCTTGATAAGTGCAATTTCCTGTTCCTCTTTGAGCACCCAAAATGAGGTCTGGCATCTCTTTTCTGTTGATTTTTCTAATAACCTTCGAGACCTTGCGTATGCGTACTGAATGTACGGACCAGTATCACCCTCTAAACTGAGAGAATCAACAATGTCGAAAGTAATGATCTTGTCCAGGTCATATCTTATTAGATTGTATCTTATTGCAGAGATGGATACCTTTTCAGCTATCTCATCTAGTTGTTCTTCAGACAATGATGGATTCCTCAGGCGAACCTCCTCATATGCTCTTGAGTGAACCATTTCTATGACATCATCAGCGTTAATATACACCCCTTTTCTACCTGACATGTGCATCGATCGTCTGTCTCCTACCTGTACACCGAGTAGGTCTGCGGTTTTAGAGCTCAGTGTTACTGGTTCATAGGCAAGATGGCGGTATCTATTTTCTATTTGTTGTAGGTGAAGCAATATATCTGATATTATAGTTTGCAATCTCGATTGACGTGAATCAATTATTGTGATCGCCCTGTCGGCAGAATTGAATTTTGGATGATCGGTGCTTCTTTTGGAACTATCTAACGTAGTCGCCCAAAGCAACGTATTATCCCATTGCTCGGAAAACTTGTAATAGAAGAATGGATCATTTACTAGTCCTAGCTTCCAAGCAGCATATGGTATATCCTTTGCGATGTACGTAGTCGTAAGGTCGCTTCTTACAATTACTTTTTCATCTGTGGATTCACTTTCATCGGATATCACCCAACACCCCTTGTTCTTGCCATCATCGGCTAAATGCAAAATTCGCTTGTCCTTTAACAAAATAAACAATTTTTCCCATAATTTTGAAGTAACGATTTGAGATTCGAAATTGATCAGATCATAATGAACTCTCATTCTCCAACAGGTCATTAGTTGCTCATGTAGAACCCTTGATACGATTGTGGATGCAAATCGCGCCAGCTCGGACCTGCCATCTTCTATTTCTTTCAACACGAGCCTTCTTCTTTCTTCTAAGCCGCGATCCGTTTTATACAGTTCATTTATCTTTACGTATACATGATCACCGCAATATTTATCGAATTTCATTGACTTTTCGTCAGGTTCTACAGGAAATCCTGCAAATATGAATGCAACAATGATATCTGCAACCTGCAAACCAGAATCATCAACGTAGTTTAGGACACTAACTTTGTGATTGGTGGTCTTCAGTATCCGGTGTATCGTATCGCCGAGAACCACATTTCGTAAATGACCAACGTGGAGCGCCTTGTTTGGATTAACACTTGTATGTTCTACAAGGACATGGCTCCCATTTCCTATGTTATAGTAGCCGTATGAGGGGTTTTCAAACACTTCATTGAATGTAAGGGCTGCTAGGTTACCATAATCTGCTCTGAAGTTGACATAGCCACCTTGATGTGCTTCGATGGATAATATCAATGAATATTGGCCAGCCTTGTCCTCCTCTGCGAGAATAGGCTTTAAATAAGATTCAACAAAATCTCTGGCTATATCGTACGGTTTTCTGTTGAGCTTCTTGCTTATTTGAAATGCCACATTGCAACTCACGTCTCCAAATTCTGGTCTAGGGGGCTCCAATAGATCAAAGTTCTCTAGAGGATAGCCTAAACGGGTTAGCCCAATGGATACGACGTGACGAATTTCATTTAGCAGTACTCGAAAAGTCATATTGAATGGTTCGGATACTGCAGGTACTTTAGGGCGACGAGGTCGATGGCATCAACAAGACCTCTCCCCTCTGACCCTCTGACAACGTGCGTTGCCCTGGCCTTCACGCGATCTTCGGCATGGTTTAATGCAATACTACAACCACAAAGATCAAATAGCGGTAGATCTGTTTCGCTATCACCTATAGCGACTGTCTCCTGAGGATCGAAATTCAAAATTTTTAAGGCTTGCAATAGTCCCACAGCCTTATCCACTCCTTTTTCGTTTATGTGATATGCATACTTGCTATCACTAAGACGCAAATTCAGATTATTCTCTTCCAAGACTTTGATGCCTTCTTCTATGTCAAAGGTTCTTGATAGAACTACCTCGGTGAGACGATTAAAGACAGGTTTCATCTGGACATTTTCAATGTTCCTCTTCAAAATTTCATATCCCTTCAAGCAATTTTGTTTGTTTGCCATAAGTATGTGTTCATCAGGAGCTGTTGTTATAACTCCGCCATTCTCTCCAACTGCGATTCGAGTTGTTCCGCTATACACTGCAAGAAGGTATGCTTCTATCGATGATCTACCTGTTACATAGATTACTCGAAAGTCTAGATCTTCGAGGTACCGCAGAGTAGAAATACCATCTAGGTGCACTCTCCCGTAACCATTCTCTGTGAGCGTGCCATCAATGTCCACTGCGAATACCTTAACAGCTTTCATGCTGCCACACCTTAATACTAAGTAATATCAGAATGGAGCTTACATTGTTTCCCTCAATATCCACTCGTTGTCGACTAATATTTCATAGGTATAAGTGTAATGATCAGGTTTTCATGAAATCTCTAACAACCTAATGTACTGTCTGCTTGATCTGCAAATCAACTTGTTCGGCAGATCTTCTGAGAGGTGCCTCTAACCTCACGCGGCGATCAGATAATGACTTTTGTTTTTTAATGGCTATCTTGATTTTGAATCCAAACTTGCCATCGTTATTCCATTTCTCAAAGTCCTTTACTTCCCCCGAGCCAACAAGCCGTTCACCTTCTTTCGTCACGACTGTGAAATCTGTTCGATTTCCTTTCTTTATCGCTGAAATCTTTTCGTAGAAGTGATGCCAGTCTAATGGATTTGCAACTAAAGCCTGAACTACTAAGACATCTCCCACGACAACGTCTGTAACGTAAGTCGAAAGCATTTCCATATCACATATTTTCGCGTACATCAAATCATAATTTGTATTATTGACTATATAACTTTTAAAATAATTAAATGACTTAATAAGTAATGTAGTTAATATAGAAAATGTCGAAAATTTAGATTAGAAATATGACAGAACATATGATTATTTTGATCAGTTAGGTTTTAACTCGTCCTATACAAATGGACTTGGGGCCCGTGGCCCAGTCAGGATAGGGTGCTGATCACGTTTGCACAAGCCTCCGAAGCCAGTCGTCGTGGGATCGAAGCCCGCCGGGCCCGTTTTGATATTTGACACTATTTTAAGGACTCTACAGATATAGTGAAGAAAAGGCATGGTTTTTTCGGTCTTTCAAGTTCTTTTTCTCATGGCCAATACGACTCATGTGATGCACAACCTCCATGCTGTTCTAGGTGTTCCATAAGAAGAATTCTAGGTGTTCCATTAGAAGACAGGGATACCATGTCTGGAGTGACAAATCGGTAAGGGCTTCTGATAGTCCTGAGACCGACGATTTTTCCCATCTCCAAAGTGAAATGGATGGTTATTTTAACAAGATTTTAGACAAAAGAACAACTACTCCTCTATGAACATATCTCGTGGAGTCTGCAGTTATCGCGCGCTCAAAGTTATGAATGCGTTTACCACGCTGAAGTGCTCTTCACAGCCTGCACACATAGGTTATCCGCCCCATGTCCAGTGTACATGGATAACGAAGTTCAAAACACGGCACGACACTGTGCAGGGTTTTGTAGAAGAACTCCCTCTACAAATGTGTGTATACATTGCATGTATGTGACTGCGATATCTAGCATATGAAGTCGAGTGTCATAATTTAGTCCATCATCGCTTCCCGAAGCCAGGCCGCAGCGACTACTTGGATTGGAAGTACAGGAGGGGGCTGTAGGACCAACAGGTTAACTTATGATGAGAATCCTGGATAAATGTAACCCAAGAACCTGTCGCATATTTGCGGAGTTCGACAAGCTTTATAAGAATATCAGATGGCAGACCACAGATGCCTCTTGAATCTGAGCCCAAGTCAGAGGTAGAAAGAGCAAAGGAAGCGGTCACAAGTACAACTACCACCTATCTCCCCGGAGCTCCGGACTCGAGCAATAAGCTCAAGCGAGGATCTCAGAATTCATAATTTATATAAATTACCGCTACGTTCACAATTATTTACATGTACAGCTCCTCTTGCGTGTATATCTCTTTAATAGAATACGCTCC
>JASHSN010000181.1 GCA_030038695.1 Nitrososphaeraceae archaeon | reverse complement strand
TGACAATCAGGATCACCACACTTGACGTACTCTTGCCTTATTGTTGCATTCGGAGGAATCTCGGCCATTTTTAGTTCATTAGTTAGCGCTAGCTATATTTTTTGCTGTTAGTGCGAAGCAAACTAAAACGCTGGAATGCGTTACGGTTTCAATTGCTCACTTGTATATTCCGCATCCTCTTATGCTGCTAAACTAATCCGCATACAACCAATTTTTATGTCTATCATATTTCATCATCATAAACAGCTTGCAAGGCTGTCTAAGGAAATTGAAGAGGTATAAGTGAGCTTTGTAGCTCGATTATATTGTAAAAACTAGAAGGAAACTCCTCTTAACCAGGATTATATAAAAGGTTAATCAATACCACCACATAAGATTTTAGATGCAATGCCTTTAGTAAGAACCATTTTGCCTTTAGTAATCCACGACCCTATAGTCGTTGCACCGGTCCTAAATGAGATTTGCCGTGACAATTGACTTTAGATAATAAAGATAGATTACAGATAATCAACTGCCAACCTAATTACCTATGTTATTTCTCGTGGCCTGTATTAGTGTGATATCGTTGTTCAGTATTTGCAGTCAAAGCTTTCAATCCTGCTACGTGCAACGATATATAACCAATGTTATTCATATCTGCATCTTGTTGTGGATCGCAATTACACAATGCGACAACTCCGATTTGTCTAGTAGGTATAAACCCCACAAAAGCGTTCCAACCAGGTAGTGTACCTGAATGACTGATTACCTCTATTCCATAATTGGTAGCTATGCGCCAGTCCATTCCTACATATTCGCTGTAATTCATTGGATTTGCAGTTATAGCTTGATGTGTTATTAAGTGTGTTAATTGCATCGCATCATCTAATTTAGTATGAATTAAACCCAAGTTAGCAGATACATATTTTAGCATATCAGCGGCAGTTGAACGAAATGATCCGCTTCCTTCCAATACTGTAGGTATCACGACTGTGCTTATCTCTCTACCACCCGTATGAGCAATAGGAAGTTTATTCTTGATTTCATTCTCTGAGAGTGTGATTTTAGTATCATTCATTCCTAACACATTTAGGATTCTATCTTTAACTAACTCCTCATACGGAATACCTGTCTTCAACGATAATATTTGTCCAAGTAATCCAACACCAAAGCTT
The DNA here is from genome assembly GCA_030038695.1 of Nitrososphaeraceae archaeon. Taxonomy (GTDB): domain Archaea; phylum Thermoproteota; class Nitrososphaeria; order Nitrososphaerales; family Nitrososphaeraceae; genus Nitrosopolaris. The sequence goes on along the minus strand of JASHSN010000181.1, from coordinate 9,287 downwards.
GAATATTGGAAGTGTGAACCTGGATCCCTTGTTAATTTGAAATTAGATAATGCTTGATACAATTGGTTTGCGTCATAATTTGGTTTAAAGTGTCCAACAGTATTATTCAGCCAAATATTGGAAGGCCATTCTGGTAATCCCGAAGTATGTGTTGCCAAATCTTCAAGCGTTATCTTGTGTCTGTTGAACTGAGGCACACTCGCGTTAGCTGGTAAAAACTTTTCAATTGGATCATTTATGTAGATTGACTATTCCTTGCTTTACCATGTCAGCCAAAAGTAATGTGGTAAACGTCTTTGTTATTGAACCTATATTGAACAATGTGTTTTGATTCACAGATATGTTGCCATGAGCTGATGACATATTCCCAAAGCTAAATATGCGTGTGCCATTAGGATCTACAAATCCTACTACAATAGCCGCTTTAGACTTATGCACTATTTGACTTAGAATGAAATTTCTGACTTGCGTCGGTAGTAAAGTTTCGTTCTTACTTATTGGATTTGTAGTAGTGGACGCGTTCGTAGAAGACGATGAAATTAAAAATGCTGCCAATAATGCTGTTAATAAAATTAACATGATAGATATGGTCACAAATCTGATACCAATGTCATGACCTTGACCATCTTTGAAAATAAATTTGTTGCTAATCATTGTAGGCATACTAAAGGAGATATTATAAATTTTATATAACGAAACAAAGTTGCTTTTAGAGTCATATAGTCTAAGGCGAATAGCTTTCATTTAGTTTGCTAGCAAATGTGACAGAAAGTAACTAAAGGACTATGATCCAATGATATTGGTAGATCCCCCACTAAATTGTACAAAGCAGATTGTCAGTAACGCCTACTAACAAATCGGGTATATGGTTGTCTACAAGGTCTAGTAGGTCTAGTTGGCTGAATTACCGAACAATAATTTCCAAAGATCCGAGAAAAGTTCGTTTAATTCCTTCATAGCCAACTAAAACATCGCTGCTTTTCCTGTTCTTGCCGCTCGCGCACCGGTTACCAGACTTGTTAGCATCCTGTTACAATGTCTTAAGAGCACTAGCACACACCACTAGCACATGTGTGTTTAGTAAGCGCTTATTAGGAATATTATAGTCGTTTTTTTACAGTATATGGTACAGATGCATATCATAATATCTATGATTGCACCCGTAGCTATAGCCGGAATTTTGATTATGGCTATGGCTGCGATATCATCAATCAACCAGAGATTCGCAGTTGGCGAGGAGAGTAACAATACTGGAAATGAAGCTACGTCACACGAGAGTAACAATACTGGCACAGCTCTCAGTGCACAGGGAGAAGAACAGCTAAGAATACTGACAAAAAGCTAACAGAATTAACAATATCCACATCCAAAAACGGGCCTGCTAAAACCGAGGAGATTAACGGATTTAGTCAGAAGTGGGTACCTGTAACTTTCTCTGGTCGACTCACTTCTGAGGGTTCAGGAGTAGCTGGAGCTGATATAAGGATATTTTGCTTTACTTGCGGAGAGGAAGAAGGCGAAATTGCTCATACTGACAGTGGTGGTCAATATAGTGTTGTCCGCAGCTTAAACGCGACCGAGATAAACACCCAAAAATGGTCTCGAGGACCTGCGACCGTTTTCCGTTATATTTCAAAAGAGAATCGTCGACGGTTATTGGAAACTGACCCGGAAGTACAGAGGGCCTGGAGACGGAAAACGTTTACTAGAAGATTCTTTGACCCGTCAGTCTACTGTCAATGCTGCGAAGCTGTTCCAACTTTTCATCGAGAAGCGTGTTGTCACCATTACTGCAATAATAAATATAAATAATGCAATTTATAACCACTCCAGGATTGCGATAGTATTTGTATACTAGTGTTTTGAGTTCTGCAATTTTCAGTCTAGTCTCCTGCGATGATTAATGTTTGTGATGTGCCTTCAGTGTCTAGCTTTAATGTCGCAGCCATAGTCCCCACTTCCGATGATGTCGTAGTTCCCGATAGCACCATTGACCCATTTTGATGTTACATAACCTCATAATAAGACAAAATTATCATCTAGTAATATGCGATTTCTGGAATAATCCACATCGACTGATACTATAACCGGTATATATGTTGAGTTCTTAGCTTTTTGTAGTACTATGGGAAACTCTTCAGTAGATTTAACGCTATATCCTATTGCTCCAAAGCTTTCTGCAAGTTTGACAAAATCAGGATTGCTGAATTTGGTAAATGCGTTCTTGCCAAATTCATCTATCTGTTTTAATGAAATCATACCAAGATCAGAATCACACCATACAACAATTATAATTGGTAAATTTAATCTAACTGCTGTCTCTAATTCTTGTACGTTCATCAAAAATCCAGCATCTCCACACATTGCTACTACTTTTCGATTTGGTCTTGCAAGCTGAGCTGCAATTGCCCCTGGAAGCGCAAATCCCATTGAGCAAAATCCGTTAGTGATTAAGCAAGTGTTAGGACTATAAGTGTTGTATACTTTGGCTATCCACAGTTTGTGGGCTCCTACGTCTGATATTATTACATCATTTTCATCAAAAACATTTCTAACATCAGTTACTAATTTTTCAGGTTTTGCTGGATAGGAAAAATCATTCTTATATCTGTCTACCCTACAGACTACTTCTTCCTTGATTTTTCTAAAAATAAGTGGAACTTCACCGTGAGTCAATCCGTTTATGTTGGGGTTTTGCTTTTTTATTTGTTCTAATTCATTTAAGAGCGCATCTATTGTATCTTCGATATCCGCAGCAATTTCAACTGTTGGAGGATAATATGTGTCTACTTCAGCAAGAGTAAAGTCAATATGAATAATTTTCTTATCCAAGTAGCGGTTCCAGTTTTTTGGACTATATTCAACAAGGTCATAGCCGACAGCGATGATCAAATCAGCTTCCCTCATTGCAATCTGGGCATGATCAGCTTGTTTGATTCCGATTGTCTGTAGGTGTCTTTCTGATTTATCTGATATTACTCCCTTAGCCATGAACGTATTCATAGAACATATTCCTGTTTGTTCTGCGAATCTCCTCAAGCATGCACTTGCACTTCCTCTTATAACTCCATTTCCTACTAATATTAAAGGTCTTTTTGCTTCTAGAATCAATTTTGCTCCCTTTTTGACCAACTCATCGTTAGGTCTTGACCTTGACAATTCTTGCGTCTTTATTGGTTTAATCTCAGAGTGACTTTTGGCTATGTCCTGAGGTAACTCTAGATGTACTGCTCCAGATTTTTCTGCCAACGAGATCTTAAAAGCTCTTCTTATAATTTCTGGGATACTGTCAGGATTACTGATTGACCAACTCCATTTTGTTATGGGTTTGAACATAGTTACAACATCCATGTTTTGATGAGATTCCTTGTGTAGTACGTCTGTAGTTGTTTGTCCTGTGATTGCCAGTATCGGAGATCTATCCATATTGGCATTTGCAACACCTGTAGTCAAGTTTGTAGCACCTGGTCCTAATGTGGAAAGGCATACTCCAACCTTTTGAGTCAATCTTCCATATACATCGGCCATAAAGGCAGCTCCTTGCTCATGTCTTACTAAAATAAATTTGATTTTCTTCGAATCTAGCAAGGACATCATAAGATCGTTAGTCTCTTCTCCAGGTAAGCCAAAAATGTATTCGACACCTTCATCTTCTAAGCATTTTATGAAAAGGTCTGCTGCTTTCATTTTAGAGGACTCGATATGGTTCGAATATTGACAATATTCATTTGAATGATGCTAAAATTCCGACTATTGAATTTATCCATCGTCAGTAGATGGATTAGATGAAGCTACTTGCCATAGTCTTGTATGATTATACTAAAGCTGTGTGAAGGGATATATCTCTCAGTCCGTCGTGGTTTATATCTCCAGAAGACATGAAACAAATTCCGGCATTGATATCTATAAGTCATAGAGATTGACCTCTATGACGTACTTCAGCTCCTCTAAAGGTGTACCTATGAAGTCCATCCTCCTATATGACACGGGGGGCTCCTAGTTCCTGACGCGCCTTCAAGCGGTGGTATCCATCCAGAACGACGTTGTTTTGGTTTAGAATTACTGGCAGAGCCCATTGGCTGTCTCTATCGGGAGTTTTGAGCATCTCATACTCCGCCGCGTGACTGGGGGTATTAGGCATATATATTGTCCCTTTGGTATGGTCATTATTATCATATTACTGCAACCAATGCTTTATCTGACCTTTGTATCAACATACTTGGTGTAGATTGTCTTCGTAGAAGTTTGTTAGTTTATTTTGTCACTCATACAATTCATTTATATTTTCTTGCATAATTAGGCGTTTTGTAATAGATTTCAACAAAACTCCACCAGTTGACGTATATTCAAAACAACAAGATTCGTCATATAAGATCATCATATCAATATATTAGATTCACCATAAATAACTTCCGCATATCATGAAGTATCGCTGTGAGATTGGTCTAGCTTTTTCCTCTGCTTTGTGTAATGTATCGTCTAGAGAAAAATATTGGGAGCTATGAAATAATAAAAGTAGTAGTCGAAAAACTTGTTAACAATTGTTGAGAAGCTTAAGAGGTCAACTGGTGTTCCATATATAGCTAGTGCGCAAAACAGGATTCTGATGACGGTGAATCATAAATCTCTTCATATATATAGAATACCTGTCTTGTTGTGCAATCAGGGAATGTTGCTGTGCATTTCCATTCTTGAAATGCTCCTCTATCTCCTTATCTACTTGTTTTCCTTCTTTTATATTTTCGAGGTATTTTCTACGTGTCTCATCTAGGTTGTGATGTCTAAAATAATCTTCTAGTTTTTCTCCTGACATCAAGTAATACCTCTCATTCATATATATAGATATTTTCGAGTATTTCTATATGATCTCTTGTTTTCTATTGGATTTTTATAGTTCGGCATATGGTTATTCTATTTTCCTCACAACTTTGTTTTTTATATGTTCTAGAATTAATTATTACACATTAGGTAAGCCTGGATAACAACAAGAACAGTTACTAATATGACAAAAGAAAAAATCACCGCTTATGGAAAATATTGTCACTCCTCAAAAGAGATGATGGCAACACGATAACTAAGCTGATGAATATACCAGCAACGGCTAAGGCCATCCGCTTCCGGTAGTTTTTTTTCCTAAAAAAATGGTCTGACCTTTGCCTGCGTCTTGTTGACAATACATCTCATATATCACTGACTGAACAGTTCGAAAATTTAGGTGCTAATACAACCCTACCCGAGGATTACGTATGTGAATCACGTATATATATTAAATAAGAAATACTTACAATGATTAGTGGTAGGCTAATCTATATGTTCTGAGTGTCATATGATATCATCATAATATTTATCTTTTATGTTATTATCAGAAGCTATCATTCTCAACTATGAGAATGATGTATACGTTGTAAAATTTCGCAAATAATATCCTGAATATACGTAAATGCAAGGTCAAATAGTGAATATTTGGCGCATGAACATCTATATAAATGAAGCTAAGGATCCTGATATGATTGTGATAAATAGTGTAGCGTGCTTACACATATAACTACTATATTTAACTAATCTGCAGTATAATCACGTGTAAAGAAATATTACAATATTATATTAGATATTGCTTCTATTGTAAAATTTGGGTTCGGAGGAAAGCCATGCAGAGAAATAAGAAAAAGCAAATAACTTCGATGAAGCATGAAGCTTATCAACGATTCTTCGAGGGAATTGAAAAACTCATCTGAACAATCATCATCAAAAATACATATGAGTTGGTTACATTACTGCTTGAATTCCATTCTTAACTGGAGCGCGTTAGATATACTCATTAAATTAAATAAATGCTTAAATGTTTAACTCTGTTATCATGATGCTCATTAATGTCAACAACAAAAGAAGGAACACTAGAAGTAACGAAAAACATAGTTATCGACGCTTCGCCAGAGGTGGTTTTCAAGGCTATAACTGATCAAAATCAGTTAACAAATTGGTTCCCCGATCAAGCCATTTTGGAGACTAAGGTAGGAGGAAAAATGAAGTTCAGTTTTTACAAAAATTCGAATAGAGGTAACCAAGATTGTGGTCGAGACAGAGACTATTTCCATGTAGGCTTTTCTAGGATCAGAGCTTATATCTCGGTTCTATCTGTCTATAAGAAATGGTTCTCTCTGTCTACAACGCTCAAGAAAATAGATTCAATGAGTCATGTTAATCAGGTCTTTGCAAAGGAATATTTCGAGTATTTGCAGACAAAGGACCACAAAAGTGACCGCAATATCATCAATCAATTGACACTGCTGATATCTCTTGACAAGTTTTACAATGGATTAGCTTTTACTTCCATTAATATAAAAGAGCAGATTTTAACATTCCTAAAGCATCGAAAGACAAAAGATGGTAAATGGGTCGAACGAGAATGTGATAATGAGGGGCGCTACATCACAAGCTGGAATCTTAACTTGACCATGATAAAGACATTTTTAGATGGTTAGTCAATAGTCGGAAAGGTATAGTACATGAAGAGTGGGAAACGCCATCATTCCTAAGAATTAAACTCAAGAAACCACTTAGGGACAGTCCCTACAGCATTACTGATATCTGGGAATTACATGAAGTATTAACGATTGTATCTTATGAACCTGAGTTGAGGAACCAGGCCATCATCACCCTGTTATGGGACCTAGATGCTCGTGGACATGAAATTGTTGCTCTTAGGATAAGAGATGTCATTTTGAGAGAACAATACGGAGAAGGAAGTATACCATCTAATACCAAAACAGGAGGTGGCCCCATCCTGTTAACATCTTCCTTTACCTATGTGCGTGACTGGATTAACAAACATTCTTTCAAGAATGAACCTAATGCCAGATTGATTTGCAATCTTGTTAATGGTACACCTGTAACGGCTCAAACAATCTGGCTTGTTTTAAAACAGCTGAGATTACGCATCAAACGGCTAGTAGAAAGTGGGTCTATCGCAGATGATCAGCAAAAACAAGAATTGGAATATTTACTCAAAACCAAAAAGTGGAATCCCTACTGTTTCAGGCACTCTGCTATTACCGTTGATTCGGATCATCTGCCTGAATTTGCCCTGAAGAAGAAAATACGATGGTCGATGAATTCCCAACAGGGTAAGCGGTATATTAAAAATAGAATGGGTGATGAGCTCAAGAACAAGATACTTGAGCACTGTGGGATAAAGATATTAGATAAACACCCAAAAATGGTCTCGAGGACCTGCGGCCGTTGTGGTTATGTGAACAAGTTAGAAAACAAGTATTGCGAGAGAGTAGGCTGCAATTATCCTCTAACACAATTGGCCCTTGATGAGATCAAAGGTGCCAAACAAGCAAAGCTCCAAGAGTTGGTAAACAAATCCAACCTAGAGCGAGATAATACTATACAAGTATTACAGCAGGAATTGAAGTCCTATGAAGACATAATGAAGAAGGTCGTAAAGGGTGTCGAGACTTATAAAGACAGAACGAAGGACCTCGAAAGCCATGTTGGGTTTCTCAATAAAGAAATCGAAAAATATAGAGAGCAATTTGGAAATCGCTCTCTTACTAAGAAGGAACGAGAAAGAGTTGAAGGGTTCCTGGTGCAGTTGAAGAATGCCCCTCCTGATAGTGAGGACTACTACGATGATGACTAGTCTCGCCGATAAGGCGGCTTGTTTATTATTACATTCCGAATCTACTATGTAAGATATTTTCGAAGTTCTATATCAGGATAAATTTACTACCGCGCCGGGAGTATATATTACCGCTTTTATACGGTCATACAACTATTACCGCACTTGAGCTTTTCTACAACCTATTATTAAAGATGCTTTATGTCTCAAATAGTATTCTAAAACCTCAGATCGCGTATAGCAAGGTGTCGCCTGATGTACAGGACTAAGGCTATTGCTACATGGGTCATCCTAGTATATCAGTGTCGAAAGACCTAGTGTGCATCTTTCAGGTGGAATCTGGATATATTTGGACTATAAGAAAATCGTCAGAAAAATAGATATCAGAAAGTCTTCCTCTATAAGACAATCACGACCTTTTGTTCCAGATTCGTTTTAGTTCTGCTTCATGATTAGGATTCTGTGTCCTCATGAAACTATGATATCTGTTTCCGTTTATACAACGGCTTTTTCTATCGCTTTTTCCGCAGTCACGGCAAACTATGACATTATCAACGGCCATTTATCCAACTTTAACATTCCGACGAATTGCTTTATAAAGCGTTCTCTCCAGAAGGACTATGATCTCTGTTTCCAGATCTCTTTACCTCCAGAAGTTTCATATAGATAACATCTGCTATGAGTCATTTACTTTGAATCTCGTCTAGTTCCAGTAGACATCTCTAAAGAATCGTTCAGGCTACATATTAACCACTCTACCGCTGACTGAGTGACTACTGACAAGTGACTGACTGACTGACACAACCCCTCTGTGTGTTTGCGATTAGTGGTTTCTGTTCGTGTTTTGCAAAACATTTCCATATTTCGCATATCGCGCATTGACAGACGTCCTGCCAAGTCCAGAAATTGGAACAATTAGCGTGCTCTCCTTGTTCACAAGATTCGCACTTCATAGCTATACATGGAATCTATCTAATTTAAAAGTTCATAACGCTGTCCAGTCTCTAAGTCTCTACCTTCCCTTATACTAACCCGGAACTGTCAGAGTGCTATCCTGTCCAGGGCAAGACGGTACTGTTAATGCTTCTAACAAAACACTAATTTCACATAGGGTTGTTGGATATATGTTGAAGTGATGAGATTTGGTATCTATTAGGATTATTATATCCTCATCCAGCTTTCTGCAAAGCCATCATATAGAAGGGCATGAGGGTTGCGTGTGTTGCCTTGTTATTGCATGCATTGTATCCAGCATCCTGATGACGTCGACTCTCATGAAACCAGATCGGATAGGCTGTCTCAGGTCTAGTGAATTGCTAAGATTATTGATAGCTGGTTGTAGGTACCTCAACCTGTATGATTTCTTCATCATTGGAATAGATTGATTAGCGGTAAAGTACTGGGTAGTAGGGAGGAGATTAACTATTGTTTTGTCTTAGCAGCTTCGTCTCCTCCGATCATAATATCAATATTGTGAAATCTGATAATCACATGATTTCTATACTAATCCTTAGGAGCTTTCCATAAATCAGCAACAGGATTATCAGCTGAGAATTTGTCGTGGATATCTTTTTTTGTCATAGTCGTTATCAAATTATCATCACCATCAAATCCTTGAATTGAATATTTAGGAATATAATAATGCCTTTTTGCGATTAAC
>JASHSN010000180.1 GCA_030038695.1 Nitrososphaeraceae archaeon | reverse complement strand
CAATCTAGCTCATGCAATATTCACCAGCTGATGAACGTACACTTAACCACTATAATGTCTTGTGTAACATACGAACATATTTCTTCAACTGACTTAGGCCGCTTCTCTGATTATGAAAAGTAGGAAATCAAACCTTTCAGAACGATCGAAACGCGATGTCGCACAGGAATAAATTTGATAAATAGTCCTCGGGTCGTGTGAAGAGGAATTGCGGTTGCAATATCCCCGTTATACCGCTCATTATTTGGATTAATATAGTTTGTCACACTAACAGGAGCAATGCTTGCAGAAATGAACATATCCATGCGCTGTTGCATAGCCTCTATCGAGACTGACCATTATGGCGGTCATTAATGCTGTGTCTTATTCATTACATATTGCAGATATCTGATAGTCCCTCTATTCCATTCTCCTCGTATATGTTCTTCCACTTGTAGTATGTCTTTCTGGAAACATCGTACCTCTTGCAAATATCAGATACGGTGTCACCAGTCCATTCTTTTTCATGTACTAGATTAAACTTTGTTATGATTTCTATATGGATACACTTCCTTACAGAAGTGTAACCCATATTGGTAAGCTATAATGTCACCTATGTATGGAAATACAACAATTACATACCTTGTCAGAGTTATCTTTGACTGTGCAGTTCGTGTGTGAGCTTTAACTTGACATATTTCGTTGCAATATAATTCGTTCCTGGAATAAAACTGATCCGTTCGAGAAACAGCCTTCTCTTCAATTTCTCTACGCTTTCTTTGATACCGATATATGCTATTCTATGTGTACTGTCTCTAGTAAAAAACGAATCTTGAAAGCTCGACAATTCATTTCGTGTCCACTTAGCTCTGTGCGTTTCATAAATATTCTCGAACACTTCTGTCTGAACGCTTGGGTTCTTGGGAGTTGAAATCAATATGCCATTATTTCGTCGCGATAATTTTTCTAGTAATGATCGTCCAGTTGGTTTATCAAAGTGTTCTAGAACATCTATAAGCAAGACAAGATCGTATCTATAATCGATCTTGTCTATAAGCACGGTTATATCCTCGGAATAAATATTGTTGTATACAAATTCATGCACAGGCGTTATATATTTCTGATAAACCTCAACAGCATCTATTCTACGTATAAATTCATGATAGTTGTTCCTACCATCCCATAATTCTAGATATTCTCGGCACAGGAGTCCATATTTCCCAAACCCAGCTCCGACATCCAATATGGAGTTAGGATTGAGCTTGTAAATTATATCCATGACCTTTGAAATGTGTTTGTAGGGACTAGAAGGCAAATTATACGTCCTTGTTATACTTAAGCAGATGTATGTTTTAAGGTAATTGGATCCGATCTCCTTAATCTACATTCGAACGAACGTCGTCTCTTGCAAGTGAGAGATTTCTAGCAATTATTTTCATGGAACTAACAATATCGTAGAGCACTGATCCTATATCTTGTAGCAACAGTCTAGATCCATTATCATCTGGTATATATTTTAATTGACGTCGTAAAAGAATATTGAAAGACGAGAGGCACATCTAGCAAATCATCCCGTGTAGATCAATATATATTATGAGAGGTATTATTCTATAAATGGAAGGAAAAGACAAAACAAAGACAGAAACTGACGAGTATCAAATAGGTATAACTTTGGACGAAGTAAGGTACAAAAACCTTCTTGATTTATGTAACAAATATGCATCTCAGCAGGGTACACTTCTAACTCCAAAAGAGTACATACTTATGCTTATAGATTCTGCAATAAGCAGCGTTCGGGGACCAAAAGGATCGTCATACTCCATATAGCAGTAGTAGTAGTTAGATGACTCCCACGATAATTGGATCCTTTGAATCAGAAGATTGGGAAGGGCGTTTCGTAGAAAATATGCTTTCGCAAGAGTCGCAGAATCAGGGAATGTGCACTTATTGTATTATTGTATTATAAATGCTGTAACGGTATTACCATCAATCGATTCTACCCTATAGATTATATGACTCATAAATAAGAGAATTCGTGCTAATTATAGATGACATCAACCTAACACTATCTGCTTCGTTTGCATCGATGTTAGATTATTGATGAGCATAAAATAAGAATAGTAATACAAGTGGTCGTCATGTTTTAACTTATTTAGAGTATTTTTCAAAAACATAACGTTATTGATTTTTGGTCCATTCGATCACTTTCTCTCGGGGTAGGTACCATGTCCTTGCAAAGAAGTTGTAGACAACATGATCAAAAACTTACTTATCTTCAAAAAGATAGTCTGGTATAGGCGTTGTATAGGTTCCACAAGACCGAAAACCCTAATCCAAGAAATCTAAACAACATAGTCAAATCAGCATCATAATATCAAAAATTATCTTACAACAAATTTGTTAGACTATCTCTAAAAGTAAGCTTTTTTTGAAGGCACAATATCTAATCTCCTCATGTCTCCTCATGCGATAATCCTGCAACCCACATTGATATAACCGAGAAATCCTCAAGATCCCGTTTCGATTTAAAATTCAGAAGTTCGCATTCCAATGTTGTTTTCTTCAGCTGATGTTCTCTAGCGCTAGTATGTTCTATAACGTTCTTTGATTCAATATTGATTTCACACATGTTACATCTAACAGGATAGTTAGTTTGCATGTATTAGAGAGTCCATACCTTAATTGATTTGCTATTTTCTCTATTAGATATTAAAATATTATGATTATACATGTGTGCCGTTAGGGGCATTAAGAAAATGCGTGAACTTATTTAGCTAGACTATAGAAGAAAGATGAGTGGAAACCAATCCATAATCATTAAAATAGGCTTGTTTGATTTACTTATAATGCGTGGCATGGTTTCATGGGGCTAATTACATGGGTAGTAATGGGTGTCATAATATTGGCAATAATAGGTTTAGGATGGCAGACGTTCTTAGCAGGTGTTAAGAAAGGTGCAGATAAAATTGGTCTTACGCCCATTATAAAGAATATCACCTACCAAGCAAAACAATCATTTGGAGGTATTGCTAAGAATCTTTCAACTTCTGGAGCAAAGAATATTCTTTGATATAGGAAAAAACAAACGTCTCAACATTCATCTTTAGGCCAGAAAAATTATTCACGCTGAAAAATTTAAGTAGATTATCCATTCATCAGTTGGGTTTTTCTCTTGCTCAAAATAGGATGAATCCACTATGGACCAAGTCGAACACCTGATTTATGGTTCGAAGATTTGATAATAATGAATCTCTCTCAGCTGATTTATTAAAAAACTGACTTCATCTAAACTGATTTTTCTGAGTCTTGTTAAATACATGAGATTTGGTTACACCTTCCTTTTTGCGATAACCATATGTTGCAAGAACTCCTGTAATGTGTTAAAACATCATTTCCGCTGATCTTATCATCATCAGAAAGTATCTCGCTAGAGTTTTTCATATCAGGTCGCTGCTTCATGAGTAGGATTAGAGTACCTCGCTAGAAATTGAGCTTGCATAACGCTAAATATTGAAATTATCCCCTGCATTATCGCATGCTGCAAAATTTGGCTAGAATAAGTAATAAGCAATTCTACTAATAGGATATTTGGAGAAGTCAGACTTATACCCTTTGGATTACACAACCAACTTGTGCCATTCCCTCTGTACTTGCTATAGTCAAAATGTCCTTGAATTCCTACTCAGAATCAAGGGATTTTAGACACTATTCACATATGGTCCAGTAGTGCACTTTTTTAATTACTTTTACTTACAATTAATTGTCGCAGTCGCCGTTTCATACGTGGAGTGGCGATTTTTAAGTTTTACTTCCTCTTTTGGGAATCGATCACTGGATGGATCAATATGTTTATCTGATACTTATGTTAATTCGCAGGTTTTTCTAGCTTTTACAATAGCACTGCAGTTTGTATACCTGATTAGTATAACCTCAAGTGAGGCCTGTCTGTAAAATAGTGTTCACAGTGTAGGTGTAATGACAAGCCGCGCTTTCAAGATTGCCTATAGGGTTTAGCATATATTTCCAAAGTAGGGTAAACACAGCCGTGAACATGCCCAATTAAGTTAATAACGGTTGCTAGCGTAAAAAATAGATGACAAAAGAAGCCAGCTATTTTAATAGGTGGTAGTTCACTCAGTTAGATGTTGAAGGCAAAATTCAATATTCTTGTAGTATTTAGTACAGTGGGTTTGGTGACAGCTCTATTAATCTTCTGTGCAGCTGTAAGCTGCTTTATCAATTATGCACCTGCGCAACAACAACAACAACAATTCATTGCCAAGCTATTAGGTAAGAACGAAATACCGCCAGTTACCACTCCTGCAACCGGGATTGCGACGTTTGCTGTAAGTCCGGATGGAACATCCTTGCATTATGTACTGAGTGTATCAGATATAACTGGTGTTATGGGAGCACACTTACATGCTGGTCCATCAACACAATACGGACCTATAATAGCTGGTTTATTCAACCCCAGTATGGCTGGACATCCTACAGGAAAAGTAAATGGGTTTTTGTCAAAAGGAATTATCAGAGCCTCAAACCTAACAGGTCCTTTAGCTGGCAAAGAACTATCTGATTTAATACTACTGATTAAGACTGGAAATACCTATGTTAATGTCCATACAACACAAAATCGTGGAGGCGAAATCAGAGGACAATTGTCATAATCTAGCGCAAATTACCAAGTCCTATTTTTTTTATTTACAAACCTGTTATGTAAAATCCGTTGTTCAGCATTTTCTCCAGATTTATAATTCTACCGAGGTCCCAATCACCTAGTGAATGAACAAGGTGATATAATAAACAAAGTTAAGGCCACGATCAAGGTAATTGTAAAGCAAACGACCTGATTTTAGTGCCATAGTTCGATAGTAATCTTTAAGAATTATTGGTAAATAGTATACATTCTACGATTGTCCTATAACCGCCATTATCTGAGTCGAAAGGTTGCGTCGGATATATAGTATGTAGCCTAAAAGCGTGTAAATACGCGCTCATGTAGCATAATGTGGGAACACAGGGGTCAGGTGCGTTATCTGCAGTTCCTGTTCCATAGATGATATTTAAGATGTGCCTGGTTTGATGAACAGTCGTTATGGACTGAGAACTAACATGAGCATTGGCGTCGATAGTAGAACATAGTAAGAGAGGGATTACGAGAATAAGAAAGAATTGTCTCGTGAATACCAAGAGCCATTCACATGATGAACACTTTGCTTTTTCGGAAGACTTTTCTATATCTCACGATGTGACGGGACTAGACTAGTTCTGCTCTGCCTACATTATTTGCCGGTTGTGCGACTAAGTTATCTCTTATGATTAACATTGTGAGTTAACAAGGTTAGTCAAATGGTAAATACCCTGTCATGTCATAGAAAGTGGGTGAATAAGTGCGCAAACACTCCAGAACAATACAAGCATTCCGGAAGCTCGCAAAAAGACTGTAACAATGACTTTTCGATTGGACGACAATGTTATAGCTACTCTACGTTCAGAGTCTGAACGTCAATATATGAGTCTTAATACAATGGTTAATCAAATTCTACAGAGATTTGTAGAATGGGACATGTATGAATCTAAACTTGGCATGGTGCCATTTCTTAGGCCTATTGCGATTGAACTTCTTAAAAAAATGAACACGCAAGAAGTAATGGCACTAGCAAAGGGTATAGGCAAGAGTGCTACAAATGACGCTGCATTATTTATGAAGAACAAGATGGATTTGGATTCTTTCTTATCTTGGTTAGAAATTGGTATGAGAAATTCTTGTGTTGAAATTAAGCACAATGTTGATGAGAATACTCAAACGTACATTTTGAAACATGAACTAGGACTGAATTATTCATTATTTTATAAGACAATCCTGGAATCAATTTTTAACGATATATTAGGAAACCACATAGATTGTAGCTATTCTGATAGGATATTATCCTTCAAGGTTTCGCAAGATATGCCCCAAACTAAAAGAGGAGACATCTCGTATAATTGGTAGACCAAGTTGACATCCACCAACATGATGACGAGGACCCCGAGAATGTATATCCTCCCGAACCGATTTGGGAGAAAGTGGACATGACGAAGCATCACCGTAAAGTCAAGTATAAGAGGCATCATCGATAGTCGAGTTGGGGAGAGTCACATAACTGCAATCGCGTGATTCAATCGAATGACATGATATCTGCTCGGAATGCTGACACTATATTGATGCTTGACGATGAATTCGACATTATGAATATGTTCACACGAGCCTTACAACACCAAGGCTTTCATGTTTTTGGATTTACAGAACCCTCATTAGCATTAGAGCATTTTCAGAAAAATTCTGAGCAGTACGGGTTGGTGATTTCAGACATAAGGATGCCGGTAATGGATGGATATGAATTTATAAAAAGAGTCAAGGAAATAAAGCCTAATGTGAAAGTATTCTTCATGTCAGCGTATCTTAGCGATGATATTCAATTTACAACAGGATTGTCGTTAGTCAAGGTGGATGAATATATAGAAAAACCAATCTCTCTCAATGGCTTTATGATGTTGGTAAAAAAATATTTTCTGACGACGACTGAAATATCGAAAAATTGAGATTTCGTATATCGTGGTAGATATAGGCGTCTAAATCGCTATGTCTTGGTTTTGCTAACTTTGTATTGTAGTTACACGAATGTCCCATCGGGAGAATTCCACTTAAATGTGCTTAGATATCCAAATATACTAAAAATTTTTACCAAACCAGCCTTTAATAAAACAACTGGCGAAGTGCCAGTTTACCACGGAATACTGGAACTATGAAAGTCAGAAAGGGGAAGCTCCTGTGATAATGAAAATGAAGATATTTTAGACTCACGTTTATGCATATTTCATGACGAAAAATACCTTCAAGCTACAGACAGTCGCGGACAAAACGAACAGAATGTTAGAGAAAAACTAATGGCCAAGGTACGTGAAAAGGTCGATAAGAAAGACCCGTTATTGTGCATAAGTTATCACCTTCCAGAAATTAATATTAAAACAAATTTTACGAAACCAGTATATTTTACTGAATGTAAATTCCATGGACAAATAGACCTCTCTCAACGTGGCGCCATTAATAGACTACGTACTACTGCGTGCTGACATAATTTTTGCTCCGGTGGGTTTGAAACTACACCCCCCAAGACGGAACCACGAGAAAAGATAGTAAATAAACCCAGATTCAGCAGCGCCAACAGCTGGAGAGGTATCGACGTCGAGTCTCAATAGCCTTTTATGGAGGGTGCTAGCTTAGTAGTGACGTGTATAGGTTAGAGAAGAGGACACAAGTAGACTTGCCTGATATCTTCTGGTACTCTAAAGAAGACTGGCCTGAAGAAATGTCATTATCCAGTCACAAAGAATGGGAGACTGGATTGTGGACGAGTGCGGAATGCCAAGGCAAGAGCTGCACAGTAGGGGAAATTATCGAGTATTATGAGCGGCGGATGGAAGAGATACGCAAGCAAGTGTCACGTTAAAAGTTATTAGTTAATCGATAATTAGTAATAGTTAGTCAACCGCGACTCTGCAGTAACTATAATTCTACTGGCTAGTGCAAATGTTTGAAATCATCAAGCAGATAAATTTTCAAATAAAAAATATGGGTTGAGGATGGTTCAGTTTGTTTGTTTACCGTCTAATCTACCAACCGCCGAAGCCGCCGCCGCTGCTGAATCCGAAGCCACCGTAGGTGTACGTGCCCCAGCCACCGTATGTAAAGCAGCCGCCGCCCCAGCAAGCATATGCTTGGTGGGTTGCAATTATAGGACTTGCAGCGAACACCAATATTGCCGCTACAACACCTATAATGCCGAATACGAAAAGAAGCCTAGTATTCATTATACT
>JASHSN010000179.1 GCA_030038695.1 Nitrososphaeraceae archaeon | reverse complement strand
CGGAATACTGCGATATTCCTACGGGTGCTTGTCGGAGATCATATCTAGGTTGGAAAGAATGTGCAACTGTGGTGGATTCGATATTATGGTATGGATTGATTGGTTCATACGAAAATTGATGGCTGGCTGGATATGGGTCTGGTGGTCCACCATGCTTTCTTTTGATATGAACTTGGAGATTCCACCGCCTAGTTGATCGGTGATAACAATATGGACAATGATAAGGATCCTTCATCTAGTTTCACCTATGGTTTTTGCTGATATCCAGCCAGTCTCAGCGACTGTAAGATTATTGCAGTAACTACGACCTGAATAGAGAATGAATATCATGTCAACGATAAAGATTACAAGTTTATAATATTTAGTATGGCTGGCATTTCTATGTGAAAGCCTGCAATTGAACTACGTACGAAGAAACACGCTGAAAATGTATATTCGTAACACACAGATGCTACGGTTACCAAAGTTGCTATTATCAACAGACAAAAAAGGGACGTAGTACGTTCGTGCTTAATAGTAATACCGAATGCCTAGTTTATAGCGTGTTTGGCTACAAAATGACGATATTCGATACCTACAAAATCGCAGACTAATATCACAGTGAACATCATCAGTTGCATAAGGTAGACTAGCGTAGTCAGGCGATAGCAGAATGCGAAACTAAGAGATAGAAACGCAACATCAACGCGGCATAGAATGAACTATTGAACTGGTTCTGGTCTAATTGTGTGATTTGCATAGTATAATCAGGATAAGCATTCTAGTCAGCAGTTACAAGGGAAGCCTTTGATAAATGTCTATGCTAATATAATACAGAAATCCAAACAATTGGGATGACCTCATCAGCTAAACAAGAAGAATGGGAAAAGCTGGTAAGACGTTGGGAACACGATAAAATTCAAACAAATCTGCGTGATTGGACGAAACAAATTATTGAACCAAAGTATCTAGAAACGACTTGTAGGTCCTTCTTCTACAATATCTTTGGCATAATCACACATATTCATTCGAAGGCATACGGTCCCGACCATATTCTGACAGTCCTTTATCATGATCTCGTGAAGAGGCTGATTAACCCAGATGCACCTCCTCTTCCAGAAAACCTGGCCAATAAAATGCCCTCGTTTTTATCTTCAACAGACAGCACTTTAATAGTTTAATAATAAAAGTATGAATCTTCTGTTTCGGATTCATACTTGGAATTTTTTCAGAATTCTCAGAACTGTGATCTAGGGATTTCACTTTTACGTTTTTCTCCTGATTTAGACGGTTTATCGTTTGTGATCTAATCTTTTCACGCCATTTTGCCTCCACCTGCGGCAACAATTGCTTCATTAGTTTCTCGGGCGTTGGTATAATTCCCCATTCTCTTAGGTGTGATATATTCCGATCGACAGTCCGCTGATCAGGTCCCCGTGTATATTTTATCCCTTCTTTTATTTCCTCTAACGGTCGTGCGTCTAAAGGTATTTCCTTCCCATCCTTCTTCCTGAAATATCCCTCTAGGTCTTTTTTGATTGTCTGTATTTTAACCAATATTTTCTCAGATGTATACGTAGATGAGATTCTGAATGTGTAATAAGTTTTTTCAAAAGCATGTTAGCCAGGTGTAATCCTGGAATTCTCTTCTGTCCAGGATTAAAGTAAATCATGTAGTTATTAGCAACATTGCTTAGTGAAAAAAAAACGTAGGGATCTATCCCTGCTAATATAATTAGGAGCGTAGATTAGCAGGCTTCTTTAGCAGCCGCTTGGATCCGCTGGGCTACATCCTAAGGATGCCTGCCTTGTTGTCCTGCTAATGCCTGTCCCCAGCATCTTAGGCATACATCACCAAGTCCATGTCCTGCTAATGCATTCCCTACATGTGTCTGGACCCCTGCTAACACCTTCCCAACATGTACCTCTTCGCCTGCTAACACCTGCCATAGTTGTGGAGGACTTTGATATTCAACTATACATAAGAAAGTGGTTGGTGCGCATATACCATCCAATACCATCCAACACACTAGGTTGGATTAGGACTAGGACTAGTTATTTAGTATTGGAAGGAAAACCCTAACCTAATCCCTTCGTTTGTGAACGTGACATGAAAACCGCGTCTCAAGAGCTGCTCTGCTGATATTACATTATAAGGTGTATCAGACACCTCCAAGTGCATTTCTAAGGAATAATTCAATTTATCAAAAGCTTCGTGACAAACGCCTTTGAACAATATTCACATGATCACATATGCCTAACGCCCAGAAAATATAGACTCGCATAGCGCTATGTCCTCCATGTAGGTAATGCTTATTTCTTTCTTTTATGAAGAGAGATATCTCCAAGAAACATACTAAGGTAGATTATCTTCGTAAGGAGGGTAGTTTACATTTAAAATCTCTAGAAGTGTTTTCTATTTTTAGGAATGATTGTTCACATCAGCATTTGCGACGATGCCCGGCACATGATGAAGGGGGAAATACATTAACAACAAATCCATATCAACCTGGAACTACTAAAGGGCCTTAGACGGAATGAACTCTCCACTATAATTAATGCTGCCTTTAGGTCCATAATATTTTACGAAAGAAAACATATACGCAACTGCGTCGTACCATCTTGAGAGACTTAGTGGCCCCTGTCCCACCTAAGAGTTTCAACTCCTAATGATTGACAGGTTTATACGATATCAAACGGAACAAACATTGCCTTCGATATAAAACACCATCTCTACCATGCTTAATTCGCACTCAGAGACGTATGGATCATAGGTTTGCTATAGGAATGTATAGATAAATATATTTCGAGTGTGTGTCTACAGGCCATAGTTACACCTCCAACTGTCTTCATCTTCAAATTTTGTTCATCTTTGTTTAGTATATTAAACTCGGCAAATCATTCCATTAACGGTGGTGTCATCCTCTTGACCATTAGGATCAATTGCTGTTCTGACGGCCCAGAAAAAAATTTACCACATCCTACTCATCTGTAGGATGTTCTTGCTGTTTCTAAATAGGCCTGCTCTCCTAAAACGGCTTCTCTCCAGCCATGTTGCCAGGTGGGCTGTAGCGGCAGACCAGAAAGACTTGTACGCCCGAATTCCCGTTACTAGCCTTTCCGTTAACAGTCCCGGTCGCACAACCGACCTCTTTCGTGTCCTTCCAGACCATCTGCGTATAATGATCGAAAGATCCCCGCCAAGGCTTTTCGCTGACCCACCCCTGGAGTAGTGACTCTGTCGAAGGCGGCGAAACCGGCCCGCTACCCCATGCGCCCCTGGACGCAAGGTTCTCGCCCTGCCCTATTCCTGTCGCGTGGACAAGCGTGGTTCGTTCGTCAATCGGCTTGCCCTGGTTAAGCGTCACCAGGTGTTCGGCCCAACCCTTGGCGTCGGCTGCTAGGCTGTTGCTCCACGTGAGCGGCGGAGATCCAACGGCAGCGCGCTCGCGGTTGTGGATATCTAGAATAGTGCTGACGATATCCGACTGCGCATGCGAACATTGGAGTGCCGCCCACGGTACTATCAGAATTGCCGCTATGGCCGAAGCCATGATTATTGTTATCGATACGTTCTTGTACATAATTCGTCGATAACACTTTAGAATAATATGGCTTATTAAGGGACTGACTAATTAATGTGCTAGTCTCTTCTCTAAGAAAATTCTACTATATAGCTATTCACCATGGCGTCGGCAGCGAGATTGTCACTCTACACGAGCGGCTGAACTGACCATTCCCTCAATCTGTCTGTCAATCCTTCCTAAAAATGGCTTATTCCTCAGGCCTAAACTAAAGACCATCAGGATTGTTTGGTTCACTATTCCAGCAGCATGGAGGTTAGTAGCACTACCAACCACTGCTTATAATGGCAATCAAGATGTAACTGTAACTACTCTTGTTGCTGATGCTGATATGTGGGTGGCGTCACCAGGAAAGTATGCTTGAATTTCATGTGTACCTGGGCCTAGGTCGACAACAGTGTTATAGCTACCGAATTCATTAGTTGTGACAGTAAACTGTTTACCTTCGCCTGTACCATGGATATGTATAGCAGCTCCATCTATTCCTGAACCCTCAGAGGTCAGTTTGCCAGATAAACTTACGCGTAAGG
>JASHSN010000018.1 GCA_030038695.1 Nitrososphaeraceae archaeon | reverse complement strand
GTCGATCACATGAATTAGGGCATCTGCCTGACGCGCATCGTCAAGGAACCTGTTGCCAAGTCCCTTGCCTTGATGTGCACCTTCTACAAGTCCAGGAACATCTATCAATCTTATGGGAATAAATCGTGTACCCTCTATGCATATAGAATGATTGGGGTTGTCCTGAACTTGAAACTCCTTGCATACGCATTTCACTCTTGCGTGAGTCATCCCAATATTAGAAGTGGTTGTGGTAAAAGGATAGTTAGCCGTTTGGACTTCCAGCTCAGTTGCTGCATTAAAAAAAGTGGACTTGCCTACATTGGCCTTCCCTATAAGCCCAATGAGCATCAGGCGAAATGATTCTGACCCAAATTAATGTCTTTCAAATCTCTACCGATAACGGATTTAAACAACTTCGCCTCATTTGAAGATCCTACATTGGCCGGCATCGTTGCTATTAGCACTACTACTGTGACAGGAACCAACCTTGTCTATTTACTGTCTCATTGTATGCGGATGCTTCAACATCGGGGAAAAGCATACTGGAAAATGGCAATAGCAAAGAAAGCTATAAGTGGAGAGGGATCCCTGCCGTCAGATGATAGCATTTCAGAACTTGCCAAAACAAACAGACTCAACGGAAAAAACGCAATCGGATACCTATCAAAGAGATCACCGCAATTCCAAAGCATGCACACCATTCATGTGGCTCTTGACGGTTTTTTTGTTGACACAGAAAAACTTCACATCCACCCCCTCGTTGGAACGGCAAAGGACTCTGATTCGCTCTGTAAGATTTACCATATCTTCACAAAACTGTTGATCGAACGAAGGCATCCTGAGCGAGCTGCAGAATTCTTAGATAGACATCTTCGCGGAAATTTGATATTAAAGATTGATAATGATATCTATGCATTTAGGAACAGTAGTGGTTTCAAGCCACTCGTTATCGCCACAAACAAGAGAAAAACATTGTGGATCATTGCCTCAGAAAATTTTTTACAGACGTCTTTGATTGATATGAGGTTCATAGATGTAAGAGCAGGTCAGCTAATTGCGCTGCGCAAGGAAAGTGTCAAAGAGATAATACTAAACTTGCCTCGTGAGGGAATACTTATGGATCCTTTTGAATTCATTAGAGAGTCGCACGTTGCCACATTATTCAACAACAAGAGTATGTATGAAATCAGAAAAAATATCGGTACAGAACAAGCAGATTTTTTAGGATCTAAAATGGAACAAGAGATAGATAGAGCTTACGGGGAACCAGACTACGCTCGTCCCATGACGCACGGTTTTAGCATCAAATATCAAGATTTTCACAAAAAATTTGAGATGGCCGAGGGAATAATCAAGGACAGGTACGATGATGCAGACCACATGATCGATTTCTCTGAACAGGTTAGTAAAAACAAATTACTGACCACTGGAAGATCTCTCAAATTTATTATACAAGACCGAATTCGGAATAAAAGGATAGCAGCTGTGCAAGGCACAATCCAAACCGGCAGCACCGCTCGAGAAACCATTTATTATTTGCGCCAGGCGGGCGCCAAACTCATCAACGTCTTGGTGAGTTACGTACCTACTGCGGATGGCAGGCAAGTCGGTTTGTACACTCAAAATAGGGAATTGATTGCGAATAAATACGTTGGGAGAGTGTCATCCATAGATGAGTTAAACAAAAATGTCTGCAAGGAATTAGGCGCAGACTCACTATATTATAATAGTCCAGAAATACTCGCACGTGGCATAGGGGTACCTGAAAATACTTTGTGGTTTCCGGAGTGGGTAAGATTCTTGGATTATAAGTAGTTGTTAGATATTGTGAAGCCGTTTACTAACGTGTGTGCTCTAAGAAAAAGATTGTTCTACCGTCATTTTGAACTAGCAATATTTCGATACATCTCTGATGATTCTTTTATTACTCCCTCAGCTTTGCTAAGTATGCCTGTTTTTTTGGAAGAGATAATAACAAGTTTTAGCTCATCAACAAGATCTCTTATTGCCATCAATGTTGCCTTCATGAGCTCAGTCCCCTCGGCAAAATCCTCGTTAGTAGAGAAAGAGTTTAAGACATCATTCACACTTCTCATTGATTCTCTAGCCTGTTCTATAACTCCAGTCTGCTTCATCTCACGAATAGTGTTCTCAAATTTGACCGAAGCGTCCTGAATAGATTCAGAAGTCAGCCTAAGATTCTCAATATTTTTGACAAACCCTGGTTCCTTCAACGCCTCTACGATCTCTTTTGCAGCCTTTGTTGTTTCTAAAATTTTGTTTAAAGATTCTTGTACTCCTGGAGAGCCCAATTCACGTATTATCGAAACTGCATCAGAAGTTGTTTCTCTTATCTCCTTTAATTTCTCCCCCATTCAACAGCTATCGCTAATCTATTAATTGAAGGTTACGTGAAGCCTATAGACCCTTTAAATCAAAAGTCATGCGAACACCTTATGTGGATAAAACCAATGAAACGGTGAAGAAATCAATTGAGCTATGTACAGATATGATAACAGATTTATTCGACAGGCCATTGGGACTGACGGACATGACCTAGCCCATAACAGCTGAAGCACATGACACATGCAACGCGAATAATACACACTAAGAGAACCTGTACCTACCAAGGGAACGCCTTACGTTGCCAAGATATTCCGATTTACCATAAGAAATCGTATGCGTTGCTAGTCTGGTTCTTATCACGAGAAGTGCTCCTACTCCTTTTCTGTCGAGTCATTTCCATGTCGCCTCCGTAGAACTATAGCTATAATGATTAGTGCAATTAACACTGAAAGCATTAGA
>JASHSN010000178.1 GCA_030038695.1 Nitrososphaeraceae archaeon | reverse complement strand
AATTGACATAGTATTAAAGGACGCCGACGACCGAAGACAAGTTATGAAGACGTGCAAATCATGTGGCAGAGTTCAATAAATTTTATTTTTTCCAAGTCTATATGCAATGAATGTTATCTACTTATAAAATCACAATCTTATCACGAATAAGTGCGTTCCACGACATTACACTCTGAGCGCTCCCTACTTTTGTATTGAGCTCTGTATACGTATCTGAACAATGTTAAATACGTTGATGTCTATCAGTATTCTGAAGGTTATGGCCTTCTGGTGGGAAATTGAGACAGATAATTCTGTTCAACCCGCCAGTAGAATTACGCGTTTAGTATTTTACCCGAGTCGATTGAATTGGTCAGGTAACAATGCAACTCTTATAAAGCCTTTCTTGAATCTGGAAGGGAGTAAAAAACGCAGAAAGTAATAATATTGAATTGAAAGGCTGTCACTTATACTAAGAAAGTGAAGACTCTGATGTCTATTTTTCTAATGATTTTCTTGTAGTCCAAATATATCCGGATTTTCTTCCATATTTTTAGCAGTTGATGTGAAGTATTCCAGATATACCGTGGCTTCTAGAAGGAGGACAACATGACGCGCATCTTAACTTGTTTGGGTATGGTATCAGCATTATTGTTAACGAGTTTTGTAACGAATGTATATGCGGCAGAAGACTTCCCAACTTCGGATTTGGGTGCTTCGCCAACAGTAATGGGAGCAAGCGGAGAATTTAATAAAGTCAAGATTACGGTGAGTGGTATTCCCGGTCAGACTGGTGAGTCAGTTACAGACGTAGACTTGACTCCTAGTCCATGTAGTACACAAAGTGATATTGCATGTACTGGTTTTTCGCACATAGTTATGCCCGGAATTGGAGAAGGACATCTACTCGTTATTCTACATAATCATAGAGTACAGGGAGGAAATCACCATCTTAGCGCCGCCATTTTTGTTATAGTAGCGGTTGGTTTTGCTCTCATACCCCCTTTTACTCTCAAATACAAACATTGCACTCAGCGGCAACGGAACAACAGTAGCAGCAATTACTGGTCATGATATTTCTGGTCTGGTAGGAATACAACTCTTATAAAGTCTGGAATCGTGTTTTCTTGAATACTGCACCATCGCGTATTCTCGAATCGCAGGATAGATTAAAGGAATGGTTGCAGTAGCTGCGATGAAAAGGAGCCACAATCACATACTGACATCTGTATTAGGCCGCTTCTTAACCTCATTTAGCTTGCTCTCAAGGACACCAATCCTTTCCTCTAACTTTTCGATGACAGCATCTCTTTGACCGTTCTCTCGAACTAGGGTAGCAATGAGCTTCCTCAGGTGTAGAGAACTGCTTTTTCTGTGAAGGCCCTAAACTAATGTGCCATGCCATTATGCTAGGGAAGATGCTCGTGTATATCCTAGCAAACAAAAATATATCTAACAAAGTAATTAAGCATCGTCTTCGCTGCCGGGAGTAAGCGGAGAGAACTAGGCAATAGTCTGGTTTGTTTTATCATCGGGAATGGGTTAAAATCCATTCTCTCCCCATTCTAATATGATAGGAATAGGCCTTCTTTTCTAGCCAAAGAAAATATTTGCAAATTGCTATATCGCAAGTCTTCTATATTTTGAAGATTGTTCAAAACTGAACACAGAGAAATGGGAGTGTATACAAAACTAAAAAATTATGATTGTGTGGTGATCACTATGCGATAAGGCTCTGATAGCAAATCCTGATCAGATATATGCAGCAATGAACAAGACCATAGTAGAGGCCATAGTTAATCCCCATGCTATCTTGTTCCAATCAAAAATCTTTTCTCCGTCTAGTACTCCAAAGGGTAATAAGTTAAACAATGCTATCCATGCGTTAAATGATGCTCCTGCGTACAAGTACGAATGATATGGATATATGTAAGTGGATATTAGAAAAGAAAATCCCATCACTAGATTAGTTAACGGCCCAACAAGTGCAACTCTTCCAAACTTATTTCTGTCAGACAATCCAACCATAACTGCACCAGGAGCTATAAACTTAAAGGGCATAATGGGTAAAGCCGATATAGCTGTAATTAGAAGTCCATATAGTTGTGCACGGAACTCAGCCCAAGTTCCGTAATATTGTGCCAGAAGCTTATGGGCCAATTCATGAACTAGAAAAGCACTAATGAATATAGCAAGAAATTGCCATGAAATATATCTATAATGATTAAATGATAATCCAACACCTGTAACTAAGAGCGTAGCAACAAACAGGTGTAACAGTTCAGTTTTTGAACTTTTTATCCTTATCGCTCTAAGTAATGCCCTACCGACGTTATTGCTAAATGATGACACTGGTACACTATCATCATAGTTACCCTTTGCCATAAGTCTTCTTTTTTCTACATATTTATCTATATATGGGCATGAATGGTTTATGGGAATTCTATGAAGATGACAAAATGACTGTCGACAGTAATTGCACCGAAATGGAATAGTCTCTTCGAGGCCGCATGTATCACATCTCATTATATAGATTTCACAGCCCGATTATTAATATATGGCCAACTTATCCAGACTATCTTAGACGTTCCTGTTGTTCTTTTCTTTCGAATCCAAAATAACAAGAATGGCACATCTCCTTTCCATAAATTACTCCTCTGTTATCACACTTGCTGCACATTTTTTCATAGTCCACAGTTGAGTCTAAAGATTTAGTTTTTTGCATACATTTTCCGCAAATTGGCGCCTCAAGATTGAAGCTAGAAAGAAAACCAGATCTGCACTGAAAACACCTTAGACTATACATTTGTCCTTTAGGTTTCCAACGTTTGAATACACTGAACATTATCCTATCCTCCTCTTTTTTGATCCACATTTAGGACATTCTACTTGTTTATGTTGGGTTCCACAACTCATACAAAAATATTTCAAGGCTGAACTACCATACGCTGCCGTTGGACTAAACATACCACCCATGATACTAGAAGCCTTAAGACTACCCATTCTTGCCATCATCCTTCTTCTTAGGTAGACATTGAGTAGCAAGAAGGTTCCTACGATGACAACTAATGATATTGGAAATGGAATTAGCATTGTAATTGTGATGCTTATACCAAAAGATATTCCAATCCAAACTAGCTGATTAATAAGAAACTGCGCATTAACTGGACTCAATTCTAATCTATCACCTTTCACTCATGTACTCTGCTAATTAGTATTAAGAACTTGATTAACGTTGTAACTTAACATTGTTAACTCATATAGTTTAGCAGGTTTTAATTTGGTCCTTATCGTGTATTATTCATACTCAGATGGAGGTTAAATACATCGATGAAACCAATCAGATTGCATAAATGTGGGATGATTGATAAAGATTCTCATGCTTCTAGCAACGTAGTAATAAATCAGGATGAAGCATTTCACGAACATGACTTTACTTCAATAATTGTTAAGGGATTGAATAGTCGTAAAGTAATTAAATGTATTACTTGTGGTAAACTTTACTTTGAGCTTTCTGGCAAAGCCTTAACAGATGAAGACATAGATGCAATATATATCGAGGAAGTAAAATAATAGTTACTGTTTGAACAATTGAATGCTTCCCTCTGACCTGGAAGTCATTACCTTTGAATGGTGTGATAATACAATTTCTAAATTGGTGGCTAGTTTTCATTTACTAGTTTTGGTAGAATTACCACTAAAGAAATTGTCAAGCATTTTTACTACAAAGTCTGGCCGCTCTTCCGGATCCCAATGACCTGAGTTTGGAATAATAATGCCCTGAACATTTTGAGCTAATGTCTTCATGACATCTTGTACGGGGTTATCAGTAGCAGTAAGATTAGCTACTGGATAATATTCTCCTCTTACAGCCAGTACTGGCATTGTAAGTTTTGTCTTTGAATAATTTTGATTTTCAATTGTATCCTGTGGAAAAGCTCGGTAATAGTCAAATCCTGCACGCATTCCGCCTGGAGCAGAATAATGGCTAACATATTCATTAATATCAGCCTGCGTGATTGCAGCTGGATTATATGCAAGATTATGATAGAACCATGATAAATACATCAGCTCCTTTCCTTGCACAAGTGCTTCTGGTATATCAGGTGTCTGATGGAATACGATCCACCATAGTGGCACTGTACCGGGAGGGAAGAAACCGGGCAAAAGCTTGTCAATGATTACTAATCTTTTTACTTCCGTAGGATGAACAGCTGCGTAAGAATAGGCTATCTGTCCTCCTATATCATGACCAACGAGGAAAATTGTTTTGAATCCTAACTTAGCAACTAGTTGATGTATATCTTCAGCTACAGTTTTACCGTCATAACCAGTTAATGGCTTTGAAGAATCTCCAAGCCCTCGTAAATCAGGTGCAATAACAGTATAGTTCTTGGCTAAGGCTGGCATTACATGACGCCATTCATACCATGTTTCTGGCCATCCGTGTAATAAAACTATAGGAGCACCGTGACCTCCAATAACGTAGTGTATTTGAACACCATTAACAAGAGCCATATGATGAGAGAATGTGGAATTACTAATCTGAAACGATATACCATTGGTTTGTTGTTGATTGGTTAGAGATGACGAAGTCTGATTATTTTGTTGTTGTCCCATTACAACCTGATTGACCTTTTGATGTAGGAGCGGGATAAGAACAGTACTAGCTGCAATAAGACTTAACAGAAAGATTGTTTTTCCAGAAAAATGGAAGGAAACATTTTTCATGATAAAGTCGTAACAACTACTCGATTTAAAAGGATTACTGAAAAATCGTTAGATGTATCCAACTAGTATCTTTGCTCCGCACTAGAACAATCACCCATCTATTTGTTGTTTTATTCCTTAGCACGCACTTCTATGATATATATGAAAGCTACATGATATCGTTAGGTGAAATGCTAAAGCAAGGTATAATCTCAGTTTAATTTAGTATAATCACCTTAGCCTTAAATACTAAACGACAGTGTTGAAGTTAACTATCTCTGTTCAGGAGATCTTATCTGTTCCGGAGTTCGGGATTAACACATGAAAAATAAGAGTACCAGCGTATGACCGACTATGACAATATTGAAGGTTACGACGTCAAGGATGTCAGAAGGGAATTCTCACGAAGATTACAATCTTCTGTTCATCGTCCCTCCCACAAGTCCCAAGACACTATTCCTCCACCTCAGCCGCGTTGGTTACTCCCCGTCATTACACATTACTCATTTTGGCACAGGCATATTAGTCATCTTTTGGCATGTAAAATAGTTTCCCCGATGACCTGATATGCAACCCGACAAGAATCCTACATAGTAGGCGCTACCATAAGTGCCGCATCCATTGTATGGGGTCTGATTATATGGTTTGGCTCGTCCATCGCTAAACCCGGCGTTATAGCAGGCGTCGTGTTTTTGACGACTATATCCGCTATTGCTGGTTCCATATGCAACCATGTTGTCTATCGAGCCAGAGACGACAATTGTACCGAGCACAAATATCGCTATGAAGTGTATTTGCCTCACGGTATCGATTTAGTACGAATTCATATATGTAAAGATTTAATAACAAAATTCAAAAATTTTTTCTTAAACTTCAGGTATAGTAAAGTTGTAGTCCATCTTTGCATCCCCGTTTTGTGCTATCAGAGCTTCGTGTCTATGTAACAACAGCAGTAGTTGGTGCTTTCCTGATATGGGGGATATGTTCATCGTAGTGCGTGCCGAAAAGGTGGTCACTCAGTCTTATCAGGTTTATCTGGTTGATTCAGTCGTCAATGTGATCGAAGGTGACTTCAAGGTGCTGCGCACCGCGCAGGGTTGCGAGCTCATGATAGGGTAGGCGGGTCACTGACTAGGCGTCGTAAATGCCCAACGATCCATCGGCATGAGCATTGTCAAGATTTCAGTATCAGATTGTACCCTAACCACCTATAACATAATTCAACGCTCTTTCGTTTCGGTACTTAGTCACGGTACTAACTATCTGCTCGACTTCTTCAGGACCGTCCTTCTTCCAATCCAACTTCCAAATTGAGGTTACATCGCAAATATCTCCTCTCTGGTCCAACACTCCTTTTCCTATGACACATAGATGTCCCTGATTTCCTCTTGGCTGCGTGCAATCAGTTTTTAGACTAAACTCCATTAACTGTAGATTCAGATGAGCATCTTGGTTATGTACATAAAGGATAAAAATGAGCATGATTACCGACATAATATGAAAAAAGAT
Source organism: Nitrososphaeraceae archaeon (assembly GCA_030038695.1). Lineage (GTDB taxonomy): Archaea > Thermoproteota > Nitrososphaeria > Nitrososphaerales > Nitrososphaeraceae > Nitrosopolaris. Next base: position 963 of record JASHSN010000178.1, on the reverse strand, counting down.
GGTCTTCCGTTAGGTTCTTTTGTGGCATTGGCTGCTTTTGCAGGCCTACTTGTATCTAATATTGGTACCACTTATATCCAAAAGCAGGCATTTGAATCTTCAGAGTTTAACGCCTTTGCCAAAGATCAATCTTCGCCTTTCCCTGGAATGAATTTTTCAAAACCCAAAGATGTATGGAGTAAAGACGGTATTTTGCGAACTACCCTCGTAGCAGCATATCATATGGGGAAGGTTGACGGCCAGCCAGTCACTGCTATGCTTTATAATGGTTCTCTTCCAGGACCTACTTTGCATGTCTATCCTGGAGATAGAATTGAACTTAATTTGATAAATAATCTCAATGAGACTACCAATCTCCATTTTCATGGATTTCATGTGTCTCCTGCAAATAATTCGGATAATATATTTCTTGAAGTTGCTCCTGGTAAGACACAGCATTATACTGTCGATATTCCAAAAGGTCATCCTCTAGGTACAGACTGGTATCATTCACATCTGCATGGACTTTCTTATGGACAAGTTGCAGCAGGTCTGTCTGGCTTGATTATTGTTGAAGGATTACAAAAGTTATTGCCAAAGCCCTTACAGAACATCACAACACAAACCTTTGCCATGAGAGATTTTCCGTACGACCAGCTATTCGTTACTACAAATAACATTGAACACGACCTTCTGCCTTTGAGTAATACAAATTCAGGTCAGGAAAGACTAACCGTTAACGGAGAAGTCAATCCGGAAATCAACATGACATCTGGAGAGACTCAATTATGGCATCTTGCAAACATCGGTCCTGAGAATTACCTAACAGTTGAACTCCCTGGCCACACATTTCATGTTATAGCAGAAGATGGATATCCTGTTTGGCAGGTATGGAACAATGATACTCTTTTCCTTCCTTCTGGAAAACGATTTGATGTATTAGTGACTGCGACAGGCAACGGATCTATTCCATTTAGAACTGTT
>JASHSN010000177.1 GCA_030038695.1 Nitrososphaeraceae archaeon | reverse complement strand
AGGAGAAACAACCAATTCAGGAGACCACTGTTGATGGCGAGTTTGATGCTGCATTGCCTGCGCTAGGTGCTGTGCCAGCGTAATGTGCTGTAACAGAATCTCCTGCTAGCTGGTTGACAAATTGGAAATCATATCTTCCAATACCATTAGTTACTTGAGAAGGAATAGTGATAGGAATTTGATGACCAGCACCATCTGTAACTGTAAAAGTTATAGTGGCACCAGCGATTGGTGAACCTGTGTCGGTCGTCAAAGTACCATCGATAATGTACAGAGCGTCTTCTTCGAGAGGGATTACAGCTAAAGTCAGAGTTGTAGGAGTTGAAGATGGAGATGTAGATGGAGATGCAGTTGTCGATCCAGAAGAACCTGAAGTAATGGTATTTGAGGAAGTCATTCCACTACAGGAATTCCCACAGTTCTGTTGTATTTCTTGGATATTTCTGCTAGATGCTAATGTGGTGTGTACACTTCCGATAATCATTATGCTTACTAACAGTACTGCAAACGCTGCTATTGTTATGGGTCTCATGGTTCAATGTTAAGTGGCAAACCAGTGTATATTAGAACTGCTACGGATGAACCGCTAATACATCACTATAACAAGTCAATATACTCCAACTATAGCAGCTGATATTGTAGTCTATTCTTCTACTCTCTTCTGGAAGATTCCATAGCAACCCGCAGCTTCAAATAGCATTGGCCATGGAGCTTGTTAAAAGTTCTAGGTGATAATCGTGGTCAGCATGTATTTTGAAAATCAGTCGTGATAGGTCAAATCCGGCTCGTCAGGTTGATGACTTTGATCGTTATCACGTGGAGCTATTGGCAATTAACTAACAACTGAACCGCTCTACCCAACATCAAGTTTATAGCTCTTACTACTCCTAGAACCTTTGAATAAACTTGAGCAATCAACTAGATGTTGAACAATTAGAAACAAAAACTATAGCCGAAATCCGGAAGGATGGCTTAAACAAGCAAACGTTGGAAAGAATCGCATCGGATAGGGCGGAAATGCAGAGGGCCAAGGAAGAGGCTAAAGCAAGACTTCCTGGGCAGTTCATATCCTTGAAACAGGACAAAGAGACAAGAACCTTCTTATTCAGTGGCCAGTATCAGAAGGTGGAGAAACCAGCAACTGATTTTGTTACCAAACAACCAATACCAGGCAGGACGGTTACAAGATACAGATTTCAAGTCTATGATGTGACGGACCCGAATAATCCGTCTGAAGTAGCCATTTTCGAGCGAGGTAATACTGAAGCTGAGAAAATTCTGTATTGGTTAGCGAGACAGCAGCCACAATTAAATATAATGCGTAATGGAGCGGCCGGCAGTCAAAAAACGACGTATGATATCTACCCGGCCGGTACAGTCACAGCCACTAACATGCGATAGGAGCAGCAGAAGAAAGGTCTCATACACTGTTCACCAGCGGTATCCATAATAGAGTAGTAGCCGAAACCGTTTTTATCTGACAGAGCTATTCTTAATCTACCGTCATTCACCCCCACTCGTTATCTACATCTCCTTGTGGGGGTGATATCTATACCTCGCTCGGCCGAAGATCCTGACATATCTATCTATTCTTAGCACCATTCAAAAAAGAAATGCCATCAGCAGAACATCCCTACAACCTGCAACTCATGTCAAAGCAACTGAATAAAACGACGCCAAGCAATCGATAAGAGGATTCTGTTGAATCTCGCTAGTGTTGAGGAATGTTGTTGAAATAATGTTGGCTGTATAGATGTTCTAAACTTTATGCTTTTTGGCCTTCTTATACCACGTCTCGAACCTATCAAATGGAAACGCTATGTTTTCGCAAATCATTTCAACTTGTAATCTGTCAACCGTTTGTTTGGAGGATCTCGATCCTGCTGGCAGCTTTACGAGATACTGTTCCTTGATAAAATATCGTCTTGTAGGTTCAACACCTATGATCTCGTTAAAATTGTTTTCTAATAGGAAATCTCGAATTTGTCTTACATCATATGATTTTGCCAATCAACTAGCCGGATAATTTCAATGTGAGATAGGAATCGGTACTTCTATATTCTTCTCGGTCCATCCTTCTTCTTTGACTGCGTGATATATGACTGGGCGCTCTGTTTGTTGTTTCTCTTCCTCACTTTGGATTTTGCTCCCATATTTTTCAAGGATTTTCTTACCTTCCTCTGGAAAAGTCTCGAAATATACTTGGAATTCGTAAAATAGTTCTTTAGTTAACTCCTGGGCGCTTTGGCCTTCGACGATGATGAATGGAACTTGTACGCACTGCCCCACTAGTGTATTACTGTAGCCCTTTTTATATCTCAAAGTCACCTTCATCACTACAGTTTCATCTTCGTCCATAAATGATAGTATGAAATAATATCTATATATCATTTTGGTGCGTCTTTTCTAACATACACAACCATTTGTTTTTTCCTTTAATTTCCATTCCTGCTCTTTGCGCGGGTGTCTGCCCCTCTAACGTCTGATGCGGTTTCACGAAATTATACTGGGTGATGATTCCAGACACGTTTGTACTATGAAACCACCCATCAATAGCCAGCATCATTCACTAAAGAAGAATTTCTCAGACATACGTGAATGAACTATTACCGGGCATCCGAATGATTATAGATCGAGCTTATCTTCCTCTATCTTGGGCAAGCTCCCTACGAGTGGATAGAATCACTGGTCATATGAGTATATAGATAATAAAGTAAGGCTAGACCAGCGTTTCCTAGTCTACCTAAATGAAGCATTAGGACTTGATTCTTTCCCTCTTGGAAAAGACAGAACCAAGTCCTTAATGGATATGCCTATCCTGTAACTTAGTAGTAGACAGAACCAAGGCCTTAATGGATATGCCTATCCCGGTAGTTTAATTTATAGCGCTATTATAATAACATGGAGAGTACACCGTATTACAGTGCACTACACATCTTGATAAGACAGGATTTGAATCCACTCTACTCTCTTGTCTTCGGAGGAAAGATGCGCTATCCTATCTGTCCTATTCGCCTGAGTTACCGATGGAGAATCTTTTTTTAGTCTTGAGTACCTCTATATGACCGCCTTCTTTTGCATAGCCTCCGTTACTGTCTCCGTCTCCGTGTCCGCAAGTATTCTTGCTGACCGACTCGGAGACTGATTGAGTGGGTCCCGCGTATCGTGTAAGAATACCTCTGATTCGAAGCCATCCAAGTGGTGACATACGACAGGGGATTCCTAGTATTACTACCTATTCACACTTTATATCAATATCTGTACGGAAACTTAGTAACAAGAAAAAGTGGAGGACATCATACAGCTGAAGGGTCAAAGACCGGTTAGCGAAGTTAGAACCGGAATCATCCGTCGCTATTCTTATATAGGCAGAACCCTAGAATATTCCCGTCTTTGAAAGGACTTCCAAGGATAAAGCGAAAATCTCTAGGGTTCTAGAGTGCCTTGTGCCCAACTTGGATTAAAAAGTTTCTATCTTTCTTCTCTTCTTCGATGTTACCCAACCGCCACCACCCCTTTTATATCCATGATATCTATCTCTCTAGCCATTTCCTGAGCTTCTGGCTTTTCTGAATCCCGTTCACATTTCTCATTATATGGGCAGTACGGGCATCTACTTTTCTTGGCATCGT